>JBAWVE010000068.1:0-10537 GCA_037147435.1 Parachlamydiaceae bacterium | reverse complement strand
TTCCTGTTGCCTAAGTAGAAATATGTCAAGAAAAAGATGTGGGTACAAGTATGCACCTAAGCGGAGCGAGCGTGCGAGCGGAACGCGGGTGTGGGTACCTCGTAGGCACGAGACTTAACCAGGGACTGGTTCCTCTTTTTTGCTTTGTCGAAAAACAAAAAAGAGGAACCAGTCCCTGGTTAACTCACACTTTTGTTCGTTCCCCACACCCGCGTTCCGCTCGCACGCTCGCTCCACTTGGGTGTGGGCTACAAAAGGAGAGGAAAAAAGGGCAAAAAAGACGGTTGAATTCCTCCCTTGTTTTTTTGATACTCTTGGCATCATGTCCTCTAGGCCCTTAGGAGAGTGGGCGTGATTTGTTGTTGCTTTGCAAGCGCTCCGAGGCTGAGAAAAATTCGTCAACGCACGGGCTTTGGCGTCTTTTTCGCCAGCTTCGAGAAACTTCAAATCATTAACCAACCTGTGGTTAGATAATTTGCAGTTTCTCGAACCTGACAAAAAATACGCCCAAATCCCGGCGGTTGCCAATTTTTTCTCAGCCTCTCCGCGTCCTTGTGCCTTCACAATTTCACACTAAATCCTGGCTAAAGGGCCCGATTGTTTTTCTTCCATTTAGATCGGACATGTGATATAATGATTGATTTAAACTCCTTATTCACGAGTTATTTATGATACAAGTAGATGGTTTAACTTTAGCCTACCACGGCGAGCCTTTGTTTGAAGATGCTTCCTTTAGCATCCAACCGGGGGAGCGTTGCGCTCTTGTCGGACGTAATGGTTCCGGAAAATCTTCCCTTTTTCGTTTAATTATTGGCAAAGAAGTCCAGGATAAAGGGACGATTGCCAAAAGAAAAAATTACCTTATAGGGACCCTTGACCAGCATATTGTGTTCACTAAGCCCACATTGATCGAGGAGGCGGCTTTAGGCCTGCGTCCGGAGGAGAAAGAGTGCATCTACAAGGCAGAGACAATCCTTTTTGGGTTAGGTTTTGTGGAAGAAGATTTAGAGAAAAACCCCCAAGAATTTTCTGGGGGATATCAGCTGAGACTTCATCTGGCAAAAGTTCTTATCGGCGAGCCCGATTGCCTGCTTCTCGATGAGCCCACAAACTATCTGGATATTATTTCCATCCGATGGTTTACAAAATTTTTGAAAGAATGGCCAGGGGAGTTTGTCCTCATTTCCCACGATCGTGAGTTCCTTGATAGTGTTTCCACCCACACGATGGGCATTCACCGTCAAAAAGTGAGCAAGGTTAAGGGCAGTACGATCCACTTCTTTGAACAGCTCATGCAGAAAGAAGAGATCCATGAAAAAACACGCCTCAGCCTAGAGAAAAAACGGGAACATCTACAGGGATTTATTACCCGCTTTGGTGCTAAAGCCTCGAAAGCCACGCAGGCACAGTCCAAACAGAAAATGTTAAGCCGTATCCCAGTGCTGGAAAACCTAAAAAATCTGTATCAGCTCGATTTTCAATTCAATGAAGCGTACTTTCCAGGCAAAAAAATGCTTGATGTTAACGGTCTTTCCTTTTCCTATAATAGCGTGACGATGCATCCATTGATTGAGCATTTATCTCTTTCCATAGAAAAGGGAGAAAGAATCGCTATTATCGGTAAAAACGGCCGGGGGAAATCGACTATATTGCGTCTCTTAGCGGGGGAGCTTGCTCCAAATAAAGGGACTTCCAAGCGTTCTGAGAACCTGGCTATTGGCTATTTCGGGCAAACGAATATCGATAGGCTCCACCCCAAACATTCTATTGAAGAAGAAATTGCCTCTGCAAACACCAAACTAAATATTACTCAAATCAAATCCATTTGCGGTTTAATGATGTTTAGCGGTGATAAATCCAAAAAGGTCAACGGTGTCTTATCCGGAGGCGAAAAAAGTCGCGTGCTACTGGGTAAAATCGTGGCATCTCCCTGTAACTTGTTGTTATTGGATGAACCGACACATCACCTTGATATGGAATCTATTGAAGCCCTGATCGATGCGATTGAAGATTTCGATGGTGCTGTCATCATGGTTACCCACAGTGAATTGATTCTAAAACGAATGGCTTTGAATAAGATTGTCATCTGTCGTGAGGGAAAACAAGAGCTGCATCTCGGAACGTATGAAGACTTTCTGGATAAAAATGGCTGGGAAGAATAAGAAGAATAAAAGAGAATTATTGGAGAAGAGGGTGTATTAATTAATACAACCCTCTTTCCAAATCTGAGAAAAAATAAGCTCAAAACTTAGCGTTTGCCAATTTTTCCCCAGCATTATGGCAGGCGAAAAGCACTACAGAAGTGTTACGTTTGTAGCTTCTGGTCCTTTGCGACCTGGACCTTCTGAAAATTCCACTTTTTGCCCTTCACGCATCGATTCAGGACTGCCCTGAATGTTGTTAGCGTGAACAAAAAGGTCTTTGCCACCATCGTCAGGTGTGATAAATCCAAAACCTTTTTCAACGTTAAAAAATTTAACTGTACCTTTTGATTTGTTTGAGTTAGCCAAAATCTGCTCCTTGCTTCATTTACATTTACAAAAACCCCTACGAAAAAAATCTTTTCATAGGTGGTTTTCTGCATCATAGCATAAACCGCCTTTTATAAATACACACTTTAATTCATTACAGCAATTTTTCCTGAAAGGGAGTCAGCTTGATTACCTGATTTTCTCTTGTAAAATAGGGCATGTAGCCTATAAACAAGGATCAGGTGCTATGCAATAGGCATCGGTTTAAAAAATGAGGTTTATATACTGCTTTTTCGTTTTCTTGTGTTTGTTGGAATATTCTTTTGTAATATTTACGGACAAACAGAGCAATCGCAGTACGAGATCCAATCGAAATCACAGAGTGGACAATCAGCTAGAAGTGAATTGGTCAGGACAATAGGGACACCAGGGATAATAGGGACACCAGGGGCGCTAGGAACAACAACGACACAGGGACGCGAGGGCAATGCGGACAACAAGGATACCAGGGACACCAGGGGCGCTAGGGACGCGAGGGCAATACGGACAAAGAACGCAGTTCGCCACGGTAGTGGCGTTTAAGAAATTAGCCCCGCGTGACGAGCCGCAAGGCGAGGAACGTGGGGAAAAACAGCGCCAAAATATTCAGCCGCGGTAGCGGTGTAAGAGATATTTATCCGAAAGTAAATCGTGGATCATAATCAACCTTTTGACCATCCAAAAATTTGAGGTATTCTTCTTCGTATGTCATTGTTTGATGATGCTGTTCTTGGTTTTTTATATAATTTCTTACCGTTTCCACTAATGAGAAGTGTAAAGTATACGAACCACCACCCTGTTGCCACTCAAAATCCTTTAGGTGAGAAAAATTCTTTCGAATCCAGATTGTAGAATGGGCTTTTACATCTCGTAGAAAATAGGAATATTTATCTAGATTCCTAAGATTAATTAGGAGATGCACATGATCCGGCATTCCCCCGATTTCCAGCAGGGATCCATTGAAATTTCTAATAATTCCTCCCATGTATGGATACAGGCGTGGTTGAATTTCTGAATCTATCCACGTTGTGCGGTTTTTTGTTGACCAGATTAGATGGAAAAAATGTGCTTTGTGAGAGTGAGTCATGTTAACCTGTAAAAAAACGATTGGGTATGTTTTATCATTAGAAGGTTAATTTTCCAAGATAAATATGAGATCTAATTTCGTTAGCCTCTTGCACCGCTGCCGCGGCTGGATTTGTTGATGCTGTTTCACCCCACGTTCCTCGCCTTGCGGCTCGTCGCGCGGGGCTAATTTCTTAAGCGCCACTACCGTGGCGAGCTGCGTTCTTTGTTCGCATTTTCGCGTCCCTTGCGTCCCTTGCGTCCCTTGCGTCCCTGGCGTCCCTGGCGTCCCTGGCGTCCCTGGCGTCCTTTCTTTTTTTTGTTTACACAAATTGTGGTTATCCGTTAAAGTCTTCCATTCGACCGGGGTATTAGCTCAGTTGGTTAGAGCGCCACGTTGACATCGTGGAGGTCAGCTGTTCGAGTCAGCTATATCCCATCACCATTTCCCAAAAGTCCTCTCCCTATGGAATCTACGTCATCATCAGTCCCAATCTCACTTTTTAGCCTGCGTCAAACAGCGGCAGAGGTCTTGGGGATGGCTGTAGTCAATTTGTTTCCAGGGGCGCAGCTCGTTGAGGGCGGTGCCACGGAATTTGGTTTCTTTTATGATGTGCATGCTGAACAACCTATCGACGAGCAAGGACTTATCCTGCTTGAGGAGAGCATGCGGGGTCTCATTAAGTCCGGTATAGAGATCCGTAAGATCGATATGATGCGGGAAAATGCAGCGAATTTCCTTGAGCACAGAGGCCAGACGTTTAAGGCTGATGCCGTCCACAGAGCCAAAAGCAATATTGTTTCGTTACTGCAAATTGGCGATTTTAGCGATTATGCCCCCTCGACTTACCCTCTGACAACGCAAGAGGTTGGTGCATTTAAGCTTCTTGGAGTCGAAACAACCACGCATTACCTTGAAGATGAAGGGGAGTGCCTTGTCAAACGGATCCATGGCACAGCTTTTCCCGAAAAACAAAGTCTTAAAAAGTATCTGAAAGCACGCACGGCAAGTCTTAAGCACGATTACCGCAAAATCGCAGAGCACATGCAACTGTTCTCTATCGCAGAAGAAATTTCCGATCGCGCATGGCTGTGGCTGCCCAACGGGACTATCCTGAAGGATCTTTTGATCGACTGGTGGAAAAAAGAACACTATTTGAGACAATTTCTCCCGCTCTCATCTCCAAAATTAGTCAAAGAATCTCTAATTTTAAAAGCTGGAGCCTACGGATTTTCAGAAGAAGCTTACACGCCGCATTCGTGCGAAATCGATGGAGTTGCTTATGTTGTGCCGCCGACTTTGACTCCGGTTCACACAGCATTATTCCTCTCGAAAAATCGTGCAACTAACCAACTTCCAGTGCGTTACGCTGAAATCGGAACCATTATCCCCGGAATCAAAACAGGGCATTATCGGGGACTGCTACACTCGAATCTCGTCGAAGCGGACTTTGCTCATGTGTTCTGTAATTTTGAATATCTTGAGGCAGAGTTGATTTCTTCCTTGCAATTCATTGATAAAATCATTAAGATGTTTGGTTTTGAGTACTATTGGTGTTTCACCGAGTACAGACATAAAAACCGGGTCACCGGAGGATTTAAGGAAAAGGCACAACTAGCTTTTCTTAAAGCCTTCGACAGCAGTGGTTTGAGTTATACCACTGGGGAGCCGGAAGAGTTTTTTGAAGGGCCTATTGCCTGTGCTAAGCTGATCGACAGCTACGGCAGAGAGTGGAATGGACCTAAAATTGGCATAGATTTCAGAGCTTCAGAGTTCTTGAAAGGCCAGGGACAGGCCGCTGACAGAACAACAAGTGCCGTTCTTGTCATTGTGCAGTCACTTTTTGGTTCACTGGAACGATTTGTCGCCCTCCTTGTCGAACACTGCTCAGGGAAGCTGCCTTTATGGCTCGCTCCTGAACAAGTGCGGGTCGCTGTTGTCGGCGACAGCCATCGCGCTTATGCCGAGGGCTTATGGGAAAGACTTAGAAATGAGGGCTATCGCGCCGGAATAAACGCCTCCTCAGAGTCCCTTAGTAAAAAGGTCCACGAGGCCCAAGAGTTGAATATTCCTTACTTGCTGGTTGTAGGGGAAAAAGAAGAAAATAGCAACCAGGTAACATTGCGTTCCTCTACCGATGAAACTCATCAACAAATGATGACTATCGAAGAACTGTTGAATAAATTCCGCAAGGAAGTTTTATCGAAGCAGAACGCTATACATGGAGATGAGAAGACGCTTTGAAAGTAAACAGAGAAATACGCGCACCAAAGGTCCGCGTGATCAGTCATACTGGTGAACAAGTCGGAGTTATTACCATTCAAGAAGCTCTGGCTATGGCAGATGCCCAAGGTTTGGATCTGGTTGAAATTGTGCCGGGTTCTAATCCCCCGGTTTGTAAGATCATTAACTTTGGTAAGTTCCGTTACGACCAAACAAAGCGTGAAAAAGAAAGTAAGAAGTCCCAACATCAGGTGAAGGTTAAAGAGATTAAGATAAAGCCTAATACCGATGTGCATGATATCGACACCAAAGGACGCCATGCCAGGGAATTCATTGCTAAAGGGAATAAAGTTAAGGTGACGTGCGCTTTCCGTGGCCGAGAAATGGCCCACCCAGAGATCGGAGAAAGAATGATGCAGAAGTTCTGCGAAGATCTTGAAGACATCGCCACGTTGGAATCGCCACTAAAAATGATGGGGCGTTTGCTCATTGCCGTATTAGCCCCCGGAGCAAAAAAGAAAAAGGAAACCGCTAAACCGGTTTAGAACTGAGACAGGAGAAGTGTTGTGCCTAAGATGAAGACAAAAAAAGCCGTTGCTGCGAGATATCGCGTAACAGCCTCTGGGAAACTCAAAGGATCGAGACCTGGAAAACGTCATATTATGACGAAAAAATCGCCAAAAAGAAAACGTCAATTATCGAAACCTTGCTATGTCGATAGTGGACATTTGAAGACTTACAAACGCGTTATGTGCGTTTAAATATTAGGGGGAGTTTTGTAACTCTCCCATTAACTCGTTCGCTGTAAAAAGCGGACATAACAAGTGGAGATGCGCTATGGTTAGAGTAACCAATGCTGTCGCTTCACATCGCCGAAAAAAAAGATTGCTCAAACAAGCTAAAGGGTTTGTTGGCGATCGCAAGAACCACCTGCGTCTTACCAGTGATGCTGTTCTTCGTGCCATGGCGTATAATTACCGCCATCGGAAAGAAAGAAAGCGCGATTTTCGCAGCCTGTGGATTGTACGTATCGGGGCTGCCGCTAAAATTAACGGCATCTCGTATAGTAAGTTCATTTTTGGACTAAAAAAGGCGAAGTGTGAACTCGATAGAAAAGTGTTAGCCGAAATGGCAATACGTGACCCTCACAGTTTTGCGACTGTGGCGGGACATGCCAAACAGGCTCTTGTATAATATACACGATGACTACACGCCTCTTGCAACACATTAATGTGTTGCAAGAGGTTTTTTTTTGGCAGGATTCAAATGACGGTTACTCTTTTGGATTTTACAGAAGAATACTCCATGTTATCTTTTTTTGCGCTATTTTAAACCATGCCTTTTTTAAGAGGAAATTTCGATGCAGCAGCAAATTGAACACCTGAAAAACACCTTCGCTACCGAACTGAAAGCTATTGATAATACAACCGATTTAGAGATGCTCAAAGTTAAATATCTGGGTAAAAAGGGGCCTATTCAAGACCTAATGAAGGTTTTGAGAGACGTCTCTCCTGAGGACAGGCCAGCTGCTGGAAAGACAATCAATGATCTTAAAGAGGTCATTGCCACTGCTATTGCCAACAGGCAAGATGAGTTGGTGCATGTTGAAGAAACATCCCAATTGGAAAATGAGCATCTAGACATCACTCTTCCAGGCAAACGCCGTTTCACAGGACGGAAGCACATTATTAATCAAGTTCTTGATGAAATCATCGATATTTTGACGGGGATGGGCTTTTCTGTTCAGTATAGCCCGGAAATTGAAAGTGATTACTACAATTTCGAAGCGTTGAATTTTACTGAAGACCATCCAGCGCGTGACATGCAAGACACCTTCTACATAGCTCCCGGTGTCCTGTTGCGCACGCATACAAGTAATACCCAAGTGCGCGTGATGGAAACAAATAAACCGCCCATACGAGTGATTGCTCCAGGAAAGGTTTATCGCAATGAAACAATTACCGCGCGGTCACACGTTTTCTTCCAGCAGGTCGAAGGTTTTTATGTCGATAAAGGCATCTCCTTTGCCGACCTGATGGCGACAATGAAGGAATTTTTATCGAAGCTATTTCACACTGAGGTAGAGACTAGATTTCGCCCTAGCTATTTTCCCTTTGTCGAGCCAGGAATGGAGGTTGACCTCCGCTGTTTAAGCTGCAAGGGATCAGGGTGTCCTCTCTGTAAACAAACCGGTTGGCTAGAGATTTTAGGCGCAGGGATGATCCATCCAGAAGTTTTAAAGAATGCTCAGATCGATCCCGAGGTGTATACAGGATTTGCATGGGGCATGGGAGTAGAGCGGTTGGTGTTGCTGAAGCATGGTGTGACGGATATCCGAATGTTTTGCGAGAACGACCTTCGTTTTCTACAACAATTCCCTGCTGTTTAGTGAGGGTACATTTATCATATCAAGATCTGCAAGATAACCTTCAACTGGCTGTGTGAGTGTGGACCCAAAAGAAAAATAACAGGATAGGCAGGATGGGTAGGATAGGCAGGATGCCTTCGGCTAGCAAATCTATTTTTTATTTCAAGTTCAGTGATTGCCTTCGGCAATCACTGAACTTGAAATAAGATTTGCCAGCCGAAGGCATCCTGCCTATCCTACCCATCCTGCCTATCCTGTGATTTTTCTTTTGGGTCCACACTCACACAGCCAGTTGAAGGTTATCTTGTACATCCTGTTAATTAGGTTTCAATATTGTGGCAATATACAAAGTTACAAAGTGTGAGTCCGGTTTAAGCCTGCAGGCCTTTCTGAGGAAGCTGGTTAGCCCGGACGTGTCTGCCAAACAGATTAAACGGGCAATCGATGCCGGTAAATGTATGCTTAATGGCCGTACAGAGCGCTTTGCCACCCGTTTTGTCGGCTTGGGCGATAGCGTCGAGATCGCTGAGTTTGTGCCGAAAGAGAAGCCAGCAGCTAACGATATCCAGCAGATACTCTATGTTGATGCCGATATAATTGCGTATAATAAACCCTCTGGGATCTCTTCTGACGCAGAGTCCATGACAGCTTCGCTAACAAAACAATTTGGACCCGTTATTTTACTGCATCGTCTGGATAAAGGGACAAGCGGAGTGCTCTTATTTGCGCGCCATGAAAAAATGGCGGCTGCGCTGGAGGCATTATTTAAAAAGAGGCTTGTAGCAAAAACGTATTATGCTATTGTGGAGGGGGTTCCCACCTCGCCTAAAGGAAGGGTTGATAATTTTTTGGGTAAGCTGTGCACCTATGAGGGACAAAGTTTATGGGGGAGTGTCCCGCAGGAGAAAGGTTTACCAGCAGCGACGGCCTGGGAACGTCAATCCGTGGGGGATGGGGTAGCCTTGCTAGTATGTCATCCTGAAACCGGGAGAACGCACCAGATTCGCGTGCACCTGAGTGAGATGGGGCATCCTATCCTCGGCGACCACCAGTACTGCCGGAGCTTCGTTTGTCCCTATGTGGTGCCGCGTGTCATGCTCCATGCTGCGGAAGTGCAGTTTGTTCATCCCGGAACTAGAAAGTTAGTCTGTATTACAGCTGTGATGCCGTCGGATTTTGAAAAAGTACTGAAAGATTTGAGGTTTAATGGATAAGATCTTGATTGTCAAAACATCAGCATTGGGGGATGTAATTCATGCCTATCCTGTGGTTACCTACCTGAGAAAAAAGTTCCCTCATGCCAAAATCGACTGGGTTGTCGAAGCTCAATGCCAAAATCTAGTGCAAGCCCACCCCGAAGTGAACAAAGCGATTCCCATTGCTACGAAGGCGTGGCGCCGTTCGCCATTTAGTCAGGAAACAATTCAGGAAATTAAAGCTTTCTCTAGACACCTGCGCGAGGAAAAATATGATGTTGTCTTTGATCTGCAGGGGAACATTAAATCCGGAATCATCACAGCGGCTGCTCGCAGTCGTTATAAGGTCGGATTTGGCATACAGTCTGTTCCCGAAAAGCCTAATGTCTTATTCACAAACAAACGTTTCAATCCACCGCCTAACGGTAATATCCGCCAGGATTATTTAGCTGTTGTCTCCTCGTTTTTTGGAGAGGAATTGCCTTTATTGGAATGTGAACCTGTTCAACTGCGGATTTCTGAGAAGCAGCTTCGCGATTTGCAGGCAATTTTGCACAAACCTCAGCTGCATAACGGACCTTATGTAATGGTGTGTGCGGGATCGGCGTGGCCTAACAAACAATTGACCGTCGAGGCTTTGGGGGATTTTCTGGATCTTCTCCGTCGTGACATCAAGTGCAGTTTCCTGTTTTCCTGGGGATCCCTAGATGAAATGCTGATTGCAGGTATCCTGCATGGACGATTTGCCAGAAACTCCTTTCTTATGGACAAGCTTAACCTGGCAGCTTTGCAGAATCTGATGGGGATGTGCCAGCTGGTTGTGGCAGTCGATTCCCTGCCGTTACATCTTGCAGGGACGACGAATGTGCCGACATTCAGTGTTTTTGGCGCGTCTTCTGCACATAAATACAACCCGCCAGGGCACAAGCACATCGCTTTCCAGGGACAATGTCCTTATGGCCGCACTTTTACAAAACGTTGTCCCATCCTTCGCACATGCCCAACTGGTGCCTGCATCCGCTCGCTTACCGGCGATGTCCTTTTCACCCACTACCGCGCACTTTAGACAGCGAAGCCGAGCTTAATCAGACTCATTTTGAGTTCGCTATTTTCCGGCTTATCAAAGGCACCGTTGTCGGACATCCACTTGATGTAGTCCTTGGGCATGCTTTTA
>JBAWVE010000067.1:0-10579 GCA_037147435.1 Parachlamydiaceae bacterium | reverse complement strand
AGTGTTACCTTCATTTGAACCATGCCCTTTTTTCTCTCATTCTGTAGCCCACACCCAAATGAAGCGAGCGTGTTATTCGTAAGACCCAGAAAGTGATCATGGCTCGTAATGGAATAGGGCAGCGAATCCGCCATCCCAACCGTCGGTATTTGGCAGGATTGTTCTTGAGAATTGTACCTGTAATTTCGGACTAGTCTGACTAGCAATCTCTGCAATCATTGCTTCATTCTCGCTTTTTAGGATGCTACAGGTGATATACCAAATGACACCACCTGGTGCCAGGAGTGTTTGGGCATGAGCGATTAGAGCTCGCTGTTTGACGTGAAGGGCTTCAATCATCTCCGGCGCCAGACGCCACCGCGCTTCAGCACGCTTGTTGAGGACCCCACTATTGCTGCAGGGAACATCCAATATGATCACGTCAAAGCGGACATCAGAAGTGTAGTTTTCCCCAGGACCACAACTGAGATGGGCTTTAACGCCATATTTCGTTAGATTTTGAGATAAACGGAGAATTTTTTCTTCCGACAAATCATTGGCAAACAGTTCTGCCTCAGGAAAGGTGTCGTGAGTCGCCAGTAATTTTCCTCCAGGTGAAGCACACAAATCAAGAATGCGTTTTGGCTTGGCTGTCCGCTCTGCTAAATCAGCTATTAGGGCCACTGAGGTCGCATTTTGGATATAAATTTCTGGCATGGCAGCGATAGCGGACATTTCAGAAGCCTTTTGAATCACTGCGATGGGAAGACCAGCTTCTTTGATTGGAGTCAAAAACGCAAGGGCTTTGACATTGATGTCGACCCCTGGACGTACCCGTGCCATGGTCTTTGAAGGGGTATTCCCTATTTTCAATACCCGCTAAGCTATATCTTTTCCGTAATCGTTGATGAGTTGATTGACGAAGTAAAGGGGGTAGGAGTAACGAATGCTGAGGTCTTCGGGAGATGTGCCTTGAGGAATAAGTTGAAGGGCCATTTCAGGAGTTAACTTTCTTAGCAAAGCATTTAAATAAGAGGCAAAAGTATGATGGCAGTGTTTTTTTGCAATTTCTATGGACTCATTCACGATCGCATACAGAGGCACTTTTGACATGAAGCAATATTGGTAAATTGCAGTGCGTAACAGGGATTTTTCTTTAAGTTTAAGACTCAGTTTCTTTGAGGTAGACAATTGGGCGCCGATATAATCCAAAGGAAGAGCCATACGTGCCGCCCCTGATGCGATCTCATGAGCAAAAGCGAAATCCTGCGGAGTGGGGTGTTCCCGATGCTGCCACTGGGCAAGTGTGTGGACAATAAACTGTTCGCCGCGCAGCGAACCAAGTAAGGCCAAGTAGGCAATTTCCCTTGGTGTCATACTACCGACAACCACTTGCACAGTGTCCACTCTTGAAACCAGCGCTGCAGGTTATTCGTGGCATCTCCGTATACATCTTCACCCTGTTCCTCAATCCATCGGCACACAGTGTCGATGGATGAACCTTCCTTAAACAGGTTTAAAAGGCTGTATTCAGTGGGAGAAATCTCTTTCCATGCAATATCGTTGCCTCGATTACGATGGAGGACAAAATGGCATAGCTTACTGCTATCCAGCACGGGAAAATCATGATCCATCCAATATTCCGGAGTATTTTTCAAAAAATCGACACGGTAGCGAAACAAATCATATTCCATCTGAAAAAGGTGTAAATGAGGCGGTGTACGGAGTTTGACATCAGATTCTTGCAGCTTGGGGAGATCTTCAGCTTTCAGGGGGATGGTGTTTTGTGTGATAAAGCTATCAGTGAATGACCAGTCTAAAATAGCTGCCTGATGCACAAGCTTTTTATCATCGGCACAATAATCTTCCTCGATCCACTTTGATAAATGCTTCCCTATAAATGCCAGTGACCAATGGCTGGGGGGGTATTTCACAAGATATGGAATGGCAATCGTATGATTAAAATCCCGATATCCAAACAACCGGGTAACAAGAGGGTAGAGTTCATGCATTGTGTTAAGAAGGCGCCACCAATACTGCTGATTGTAAATTTGAATTCGCTGTGCAGGGGATAGTGTGGGACTTGGAACAATATGCTCCGATGCTTCTACCTCCATTGTCCGTCCAGAAGGGGCAAGGGGATTCATCCGACTATCTTCATCAATGGGACGTCCAATAATCTGGCCAAACCACATCTGTTCCCGCTTAAGTAAAAGTGGCACCTTCTGATCAAATCCCATGACCGGCGTCTTGCATTAAAAATGTTTGTTGAAACTGCTTCGCCTTGAGGGCTTCATCCCACGTTTGCTGAAAGCTGACAAAATTGTCGTCCCACTCAAGAAGTGTCGAGACTCCCTTCGTTCTAGGATAGACTTCAGCGTAGATTTTCCAGACTTCGTCGCAGACATAATTATCGTGAGTATCCAATACATAAGCATCATAATCACTATGCCCTGCAAGATGAATTTGCAGCACACGTTCAAGGGGAATATTATCGTAATAGAGTTTGGGGTCAAATCCATGATTTCGACTGGAAACATAAATATTGTTCACGTCCAGCATCATGTAAATATCAGCTTTCTCAACCACTTCGCTATAAAACTCCCACTCGGGCATTTGATCCTGACAATAGGCCACATAAGATGAAAGATTTTCCAATGCAAAGGGCAACTCTAAATAGTCCTGTACAATGCGCGCACGCTCCGCAACATAATTTATCACCTCTTTCGTATAGGGAAGCGGCAGTAAATCATGAAAATTAGCTCCGGGAAGCTTCCCCCAACACAGATGATCCGAAACCCATGGAGTTTTAGTGATCTTCGTCAGCGCTTTAAGCTTTTTAAGATAGTCGAAGTCCAAAGGATCCGGACTACCGATCGCCAAAGAAACACCATGTTGCACCACGGGATAGCGTTCTAAAATACGATAGAGATTATCTAACGGTTTACCACCGTCAACCATGAAATTTTCGCTGATAATCTCAAACCAATCAATTTCCGGCTTGTTCTTGAAAATATCTTCGTAATGTGGAATGCGAAGTCCAATCCCAATACCTAAATTGGGAATGGAAGGTTTGTTTTTCATTAGATTAATCGCCAAATGGAGCAGAATCGAAGTCTTGATAGTCACCACCATCGCCGCCATTGTCCATTGGGGATGTCTCCATGTTGCCACCATCACCGTCGCCACTATCTGAACCGCTGCTTCCACCAGAAGAAGGTGCTGCATTAGCTTTATCAGCATTAAGTGCTGCATCACTATCAACAACGTTGCCCCGGTCTCTTGTCGCCACTAAATCCCCTCCACACCCCCCATGAGCTTTACATGAAGGTTTAGCCATCACGTAATCGAGGTTGATAACATTTGATTCCTGGGTTGCTTCTACGCCTGATGAACCTACCGAAAACAGTCCTGCGGCAACACCAAACAGTGCTAGATTTTTCATTTGTAATGATTTCATTTGATCTCCTCCTGAGATAAAACAGCCGGCGACGCCGGCTGTATTTCAAATATTAACATTGATGCAATAAAAATGCCATGCTCCAGAATATAAAGTTCGGGAGACAATGGCACTACCCCCTCTAAAATTTAGAAGGAGACGCTTTAGCACGCTTCTCTGCCATTTTCATGCCAGCAACCTTCACGGCCAAATTTTTGTCCTTGAATGGTTTTTCGGCAGTCCCAGCACACTGTCCCTTACCGGCGCAGGCATGGTCCGTCGTCTTGCATGAATTCAAACCCTTGCACTCGTTCTGTCCTTTGCACGATTGATTTGCCATTTTAAGAGCTAATGCCTTTCCAGATGCATCAAGATTTTGGTAGGCTGCTTTCCCTTGTGCATTGAGCTGAGGCATTAAATCGCTTTCCGACATCGGAGCTGCTACAGGTGTTGAAGCTGACTTACCATTATCAGCTGTTTCCCAACGGCTGCTTCTCTGCATAGAAGCGCTCTGTTTCTGCGTACCAGAAGATGGCTGCTGGGGTGCACTAGCGCAACTGTTTTGAGGTGCTGCAGGCTTTGTAGACTGCCATGGATCGAAACCGTCATTTTTCCCCTGATTATACGCGGTTGGCGATTGCCCCTGTGAAGAGTTCATACCACTGTCATCGATAGACGGTTGAGTAGGTTGCGGCTGCATCGTTTGCGGCTGGGCTGATTGTGTCCCATCCTGTTCTTGTGAATAATAGTAATTTCCGCGTGGGTTGTATGCTGTCTGCGCTTGACCACGAGACGGACGCATTCCGCCGCAGCCTGCAGCCTGTGCCTGCTGGGGTTGAGGCTGCATCGTTTGAGGCTGCATCGTTTGCGGCTGCATCGTTTGCGGCTGCATTGATTGCGATGCATCTGGCTGCTGTGAATAATAGTAATTTCCTCTTTGATTGTAAGCAGTTTGTGCTTGACCATGAGAAGGGCGCATGCCGCCGCAGCCTGCAGCCTGAGCTTGTTGAGGTTGCGACATTCCTGCACAGCTTGTTTGAGGTTGAGTGGACTGTGCTGTATTCCATTGTTGCTGAGAAGGTGTGTAAGACCCATGCTGATTGTAGGCTGTTGGTGATTGACCTTTTGAAGGCGTTGTGTTACTGCAGCTGGAAACAGGAGGTGTATTGCTGGCGCAACCGTTTTGAGGCTGCCCGCTTCCATTAGCTCCTGGTTGGCTGTTGCATGATTGGTTAGAGTAGTAGTAGTTATTGTTTTGCGAAGGAGTGCTGCGATACGCCTGGTCGCTGCCGTGACAACCATGCACGCCATTACAACCTGAAGCCAGGAGCTGAGAGATATCTATAGCACCTGTTTGCTCTGAAGCAACTGCTTGTGCTGACAGAACGGTTCCTGTAGCCAATCCAAGTAACGCTAAGTTTTTCAAATTTTGTTTCTTCATTTTTTTCATAAAGGTTCTCCTAATGTTATTTCTTTACTGTCTCTACCTAACACCAATAGCGACAATAATTCAAGTTCTTTCTTTACAAAATGGATTTCGGAGTAAAGAATAGGAAAGGAAGCAAAGCTTCTGTTTTCCAAATAAAATCGGGCCAATTAGGCTGTTGCCAAATCCATTTCATTATTCACCTCAAATATTGAAGCGATTACCAAAGACAATCGCTTCAAAGCTTCATCCCATGCTGCTTCGATCTGCATTCAACCTAAATACTTTAGTATTGAATTTTATTAACATATATGATAGGATAAGCTCTTGATAATTCATCTATTTTTAGGGACATATGTTTTATTTTTCTTTAGCAATTACCTGGATAGGACACTTTCTAGTCGATATGATGCTCGGCATATGGCCTGTTTACAAAACGCTGGCACATGTCGATATTGCCGTAGCAGGAATCATTAGCGGAGCCTGTGCTTTCCTTGGCGAAGGCCTGCAATTGCTTTTTGGAGCCCTTAGCGATCGAGGCTACCGAAAACATCTTATTCTTGGCGGTGTCATCGCCGCTGCTGCAAGCAGTTATTTTGTCTATACAGAAAGTTATCTCTGGTTCTTTGCGCTTTACTTAGTGACATGCATTGGATCCGGAGCCTTTCACCCGTGTGCCGCAAGCTTAATTGGCGACTTGCCTTCCGAAAGAAAAGGGATGTTATTAGGCGTTTTTGCTTCAGGCGGAGCCTTGGGACTAGCATTCAGTCAGATTATCTTTGTCCACGCACACACTTGGTTGGATGGCCATACGGCCTGGCTGACTGTACCTGCAGTGGTTCTTTTAATCGTTGCGCTAATGACAACGTTTGGCAGACAGAGTGCTAAAACGATACAAGCATCGCATCGTTTCAGCTTCAAAGCCGTTGCTAACATATTCAAGCAAAGGGAAATTTGTTTGATTTACCTAACACTGATCTGCAGCGCATCCCTGCTTTGGGCTGTCATTTTCCTGCTACCGGATATTTTGAGCAGCCGTGGGTATGAGCCTTGGATAGCTTTTGGTGGAGGACACATGGCATTCATTCTGGGGGGTGCTTTGACAATGATGCCTGCCGGCTATTTGGCCGACAAATACTCCAGCCGCTTTATCATGATTTTTTCCATGGCCTCTGCCATGACGCTTTATTACCTATTCATCCTGTTTCCAATGCTTGGCGACTACAGCGTCCTTACTGTGTTATTTGGAATGGGAGCCGCAGTAGGGGTTGTCCAGCCTGTGGGAATAGCGATGGGATCGCGCCTGCTTCCCCAACGCAAGGGAATGGTCAGCGCTGTATTGATGGGAATGGTGTGGTGCGTTGCTGAAGGACTCGGGCAAACAGGTGGTGGATTCCTGGTCAAATGCTTTTCGGAAGATGCCGCAGCAAAGTCCCTAGCAATTTTATCGATGCTATTCCTAGTGGGAACCATTACAGCATTTCTTTTACCCCAGACAGATGCAGCTCTTGAGCCCATTCCAGAGCCCGTAAATTATGTTTAAATTACTTTTATTGGGTGCGTTTTTATTGCATTTCCCCTTGTTTTGCGATAGCAATAGCAACCAAAATCATTGTGTCAATTTATCATCTTCAACCGCCGTTTCTAGGTTAAAGATACGCCAGCCAAATTGGCGCCTGGAAATCATAGAGACTTTTACAAACAATTCCCCAAAAGAAATACTGCTTTACGAACCTATGCAGGGCTCTGCCAATGATCTCCCGGCAAAACGCCTTTCTTATACACAGGAAGGTCTTTTATATAGAGAGACTGACGTTCTGCCCCTGGGAAATAACGAGTATGTCTTCCACGGCCCATCAGTCACCTATTCCCTAGAAGGCGCCGTAGATACCGTCATTTTTTATGATCATGGAATACAGCAAGATAGCCTAAGGACGTATTATCCCGGTGGTGTGCTTAAAACCCTCATCAACATCAAAGATGGACAAAAAGAGGGTGAAACTCAACAGTATCACGAAAATGGCGAACTTGCCGAACGTCGTTCTTACACACAGGGAATACTTTCCGGTCCCATCGAAAAATTCAATACACAAGGTCAAAAAATAGCTCTTGGCATGTACCAAAACGATCTGTTGGATGGTCTATACACAGAATGGTATCCCGGGGGTACCCTCAAAGCCGAGTACTTTTATTCTAAAGGCCTTCTGAATGGCATCAGGAATCATGTGGCAGTCACTCGCTATCATCCAAATAATTCCATTGCCGAGACGCAGGATTTTATTCAGGGACAGGCCTGCGGACCCCATAGCCTGTATTATGACAGTGGAAAGGAAAAATACCATGTCACCTATGATTTAGGAAAGAAAGAAGGCATAGAACGATTTTCTTTACCCGATGGCACTGTGCACAATGAACGTCAATTTTCTCAAGGAATCCCTAGTGGCCGCCACGTAAAAATGACACCTGATGGCATTGTAAAATCGGTTTCAATTTTCGATCAGCAAGGAAATCTTCTTGAACCGATCAAAGAATATTATTCCGACAGTACTTTAAAAGCCCAATATTTCCTTGTAGATGAAACTTATGAAGGTGAACTCTCCGAGTGGCATCCTAATGGAAAATTGATCAAAAAATATAATTATGTAAACGGGAATTTTGAAGGATTGCAGCAAGAGTACTACCCTTCGGGCCAACAGAAAGTGTGCGTGACCTACAAAAATTCCAGCAAGCACGGATGGTATGAAGAATGGTTCAGTAATGGAAAACCTGCCGAATCCCTTTACTATGATCAGGGAACCAGACATGGGATTGCACAGCGTTGGCATGAGAATGGGCAAAAAGCACACAAGATCACCTATCAACACGATATCATAGAAGGGCCTTATCAGGAGTGGCATGAAAATGGAACGTTAATTCTTAGCGCTGAATACAAAAATGGGACCCTCTATGGAACATACCAAGAATGGCATCCGAACGGTAGTCTGAAATATTCTGCCTTCTACGTCAACGGCAATCTTGAAGGGAAGGAAGAGAGCTTCTATTCAGATGGAACACTGGAGTCTTCCGCCCAATACCATACAGGACAACTTGATGGGGAGAAAAAAAGCTATTATCCCAATAGCCAAATCCAGGCATTGCTTTCGTATCAGGATGGTATATTAAACGGAAAGAAAGCCCTTTGGGACCGGCAGGGAAATCTCTTGGAAGAGGCCTTCTATCTTAATAATGGTTTGGATGGCCGTTATTATTTACAAAGTGCTAATGGAAGAGAAATTATTTACCATTACAAAGATAATCGCCAAGAAGGTTTGCATCAGATCTACTACCCACCAGAGGAGTTTTTTGGCAGAGTCAAAGCTTTGGAAGCAACTTATGTTGAAGGTCTATTGCAAGGAGAAGTCGCGGAATACAATCGATCCGGAATCAAAACGTCCAGTACATTTTATCAAAAGGGCCTCAAGGAGGGAACCTCCTCAATTTTCACGGATGATGGAAGATTGAAAATTTCAGCCGAATTTCAGCATAATAATCAAAACGGCATGGCGTATGAATTCCACCCGAACGGCGCCATCAAAAAACAGGCCCGCTTTGTTGATGATCAAAAAGAGGGAGAGGAAAAATCATTCCACCAAAATGGACAATTGACCGCTCTTTCTAGCTACCACCAAGGGCAATTGCATGGCACATGCTGTCAGTGGAATGAACGTGGCATTCTCATCTTCCAGGCCGACTACGTCGAAGGCAAACGCCACGGGAAATTCAACAAATATGACGATGAGGGTAACCTCATCGTTTCTCGAGCCTATGTCCACGATCGTCTAGAATAATGATTTTATCGTATTCAGCGCGGTATCTCGCGAAAGATATCGATGCTAAAGGCTCGATGTTGGACATTTTCCCTTGAGCATAGTGCGCACCTGGAAACCCCTTCATTCGATAAAGCATTAGCTCAAGCCAGTCTCCAATTGCGCCATCCCCACGACAGGAAGGTGTGCATTGGGCAAACATAAATCGGAAATAGGCACCTCTGTCTTTCAACTCTTCAACTGTGTCTACCTCAGGATTCCAGGCCATGGCGTGAGCAAATAATTTTGCAACTTCTTTGAGTGTTTCCTCAATCAGAAAAACATCCTGATGGATAACGAATACCTTGGATGAAGTCATCATCTTCTTAACAGGATCCACACCATCCACAACATCAAGCCAGGTCATGTATTTTGACAGTGCATACATCTTTCCGGAAACTTCCGCACGCAATGTTCCGAGGGCAAAGTGGCGATACTCTTTACTACCTTTTATGACCGTTTTGTAGATTTTATTCCTAATTGAATCCCGGATCAAGCGCTGATAAATTTCAGGTGATTGTTTTTTTATTTTTATTAACAATTCGTAATCATAAACAATTTCATTTAAAGACTTTTTTGTTCCTAAGTCTTTTTGAAGATCTTTTTCTTTATTTTCCAAAGGGTCATTCGCATCGTTTACCAGGGACATCAAATCAAAAAATTCCACATCGAATCTGAGTGGGTGTCCACGTGTATTTTCTGGGATGGATTTCTTTTTTTCATCGACCACTACCTTATCCAGGCACATCCCTGAAATAGCCTGACTAAATTGTTCCATGAAGACTCGATTATACTCATCATATTGACTGTAAAGTCCCGTATTAATGAAATACCCCTGATCAGACGCTTGGACTCTCGGTTTTCCAAAGAGATCCGCCCTTTCAGTTTGATGTTCAACTGCAATATCATGACGAATAGCTTGAAAAGACTCCAGCAACTCAACAAAAATTTCTGCAACACCCTGACCTGAGTCCACTCCAGATTGAATTATTTCGATTCCATATTGAATCGTTTCTTCAACTATTTGTTGATATTCCTCCTGCTTCCCCCCATACATGCTGGGGGCTATTTCAACGAGAGTGTTCGAAATAAGAGGGTGTTTTTTTTCTCTGGAGGCATCGGGAGGCGACTCACGAAGCGGATTTATAGACTCGGCGGCAATACGTGCGATATCTGATTCTATTTTTGTTCGAACAGGAACCATGAGATGAGATGATTGCCCTGGTGAATCAACACTGACAGGGACTAGAAATCCACTTTGTCCTTGAGAGTTGGGCACTGGGTGAGTCATGTGGTCTCCTATATAGGTTAATTAAGCACTACAAAAATATAGCATGCATTTACATACCATATTATACATATTTCAATATAAATACACAATTGGTTCTATTGTTTTTTTTCTGTAAGTGTTCAGTAATTTGTAGTGGAGTATTACACGAGGTAAAAATAAAAAACATAAAATAATTCTTCACATACCAATCGTCGAACCAGTTAGTGGCATTTTCGGTCTGGTCTACATCAATGTAGATATCATCAGAATCTATGAGTCGATGAATGGGAAATACTGTATCAATTTCAACGTGCCAACCGGCTTTTTCAAGGAGTGGTTTGTCATATTTTAGAAAGAGCATCAGCGCTCCAGAGACATCATCTTCATCATCTTCATCGAAATAACAATCATTATAATAGAGAAAACTTTCGGTCGCAGGCTAGCTGTAAATCCTAGCAGTGGATAGAATATTAAGTTACTTGATATTTGAACGCGAAGGACGCGAAGCAAGCGAAGAAAACGCGAAGATTGTTTTAGTGCATCGAGAGTGCTTGTTGAAGACAGATGGTAAAAATCAGTCAGAATCGGCCACTTGGCGATCAACAGAATCAGCCACCCCA
>JBAWVE010000066.1:0-10757 GCA_037147435.1 Parachlamydiaceae bacterium | reverse complement strand
CAGGTGATCTTGGCCATCCAAAAGTGTTACCTTCATTTGAACCATGCCGTTTTACAGCTGATCTTCTTTTTCGAATAGAAAGAATGAGCAATCAACAACACGAAAAGTGCCAACCTGATTGTCGTCAGATGGGTGATGAAAGTGCCAACCTGATTGTCGCTGTACACGTGTTTTTTGTCAGATTCGATAACTTGAAAATTATCTAACTATATGTTGGTTAATGAGTTGCAATTTTTCGAAGCTGGCGAAAAAGACACTAAAGCCCGTGCGTTAACGAATTTTTCTCAGCTTCGGAGGGCCGACACAAAACCGCGCCACTAATTCTTCTCACGAGCCTTATTTTTTGACCGAAAAGGTGATCAAGGCCCATGTTCACGGGGTTAATGTTTACCCAGGCCCGCCCTGATAAGAAAATCCTGGAAGAAATTCTGGAACTTGCATCATAAATAAATTTATTTTATAATAGGTACTATAAACTTAACTTAAAAACAATGTGGATTTATGATAAGCGCGACTCCATTACCAGCAGAAAATGAAAATGACCCTCTAGCTCGCCAAGGTAAGGGGCAGAAGGCGTCAGCACGGCGATTAAGCGTAACATCGCCAGAGTCCCCACAAACCGTGGCGAGCATTACTTCAATAGTTCAGGGTCATGTGGGATTCAGCGGCTGTGATGCTAACGTCATCGCAGGGCCGTCAAATGTAATGGATAAATCAGGTTTACTCTCTACTATCTCAAACCTTGGTATAACAACACTACTACATCTAGGGTGAGTTCTGCTACCAATCCTGTAGATGCATTAGCAACACATGGGCTAACGGCAGATAGCCATGTTAGCCTTTCACATACGGAGAGGTATTTATTATGAACATAACGTCTAACTGTTCCTCTGGCGCAGGCAGCGAACAGCCTAACCAACAAAGTCATACTGGACTCAGTAGAATTCACTCCGTGGTTACTGTTTCTCAAAACAATCAAGGGACTGAGTCAAGCGATCACCACCGCCCCCTCACACGACATAGAATAGGTGGGTTGTCAAAAGAAGATATGAAAAACCTCATTACAAGCGGATGTATTGTGGGGATTATTCACGAATCGGATTCTGCTACAGGCAAGTCCGTTGTTGTGTTGTCGTCAGGCTACATGAAGAGCATGAAGAGCATGAATAGCAGGCCAGAAAACGGGCCTATAGTTAATCAGGAAACTGGACAAGTTGAAGCCCCTGATAACTTTCACTTTGTCACGGCAGAGGAAGGTACGCATTTCGCCCATCTCTTTAAATTTTTCCAAGGAGTGATTACGCAACAGCAACTCCACTCCGCAACATCTTTCGCATTACAGGATCATCATACAGAGGTGGAAACAAACCATGCATCGCAACATGAAAATGATCATAAATCAGCAGAGTCTGCACAACAACAAGCCACACCAGAAGAGAGGCTAAATCAACAACAAGAACAGGCTAGAAAAGGTATTACTCGCCAAATGGAAGAAGAGGTTAATAAAGGCAGTAAAGCATGTCAGAAGGAAAAGGTTATCAATCAAAATAAACAGCAAGAAGCTAAGCAACAAAAGAAGCGCAGTATAAATAAAAAAACACAACTACAGGAAGATTTAAGAGCAGAAAAAATCAATGCAGAAAAACACTAAAACAAACGACTCTGATTTGGATTACATCGACTTGTCGATGTCCTAGTTGATGCGACAACCTTTGCTACAATTACCATTAAAATATTAGCTTGATACTTGTGGGTAACGACAAGGTGTCAAGCAGGTCCATCGAGGTTTCGAGAGTTCTTTATTTTTTATCCATCAGCGTTTATCCTTTATTATTTAACGAGAGGGGAATGATGTCAAAATTGAAAATGTGGAGCCAATCTGCCTCATGGCAAGAAGCTGAGGGGGCATGGGATGAAAGGGCGGCGGCGGCATCAAAGCTGCATCCGATTAAAGGGCTTGCTACTTTGCCTGATATGCCCGGAATGACGAAAGAGACAGCACGCCATTTGAAGTGGAAAAGTCTTCAGTGGATGTTGATGAAAGATGAGAATTTTGAGATTTTAAAAAAAATCTTTAAGCACCCCCTGAAGTATTCATTTGGGTACGTGCGTTCTCTTCTCAAGGGTAAGTCTTACATGCGGGATGGTGATTTCTTTTTGTATGGAGTCAATAGCGTCGATCAGTTTGCCGATCTTCTTCTCGACAGAGACTCCATCCTTGTCGTCGGGTTTTCCTATTGCCATAAACCGTTTGAGTGCCCTTCCGGACGATTTACGGACCAATGTATGCATGATGAAAATCATCCGGTCTGTCAACAATGTTTCATTGGCAAGTGTGTACATGCCCTTCCTGAACAGAATGTGATCCCTCTATTCATTCCGACCATCCACTATATCGGTGGCAAGATGTTCGATATAGTGCATGCTAATCCAGGTAAAAGGATTCTTTTTCTAATTACGGCTTGTGAAATGACTTTAGAAATGTTTGGTGATTATGGGAATATGGTGGGGGCCCGCGGTATAGGTGTCCGCCTCGATGGCCGTATTTGTAATACAATGAAGGCTTTTGAACTGTCAGAACAGGGGATAAAGCCCGGATTGACCGTCGTTTTGGAACCCACTAAACGCCGCATTCTGGATCTCATTCGTCAACGTTATCAGTAAGACGCAATGCCTATTGGTATGTATGCCAGCGTCTGAAGGGTTTGTGGGCGTCCTGTTCGTGGTAAGGTCGGATGCGCGGGGAGTGTGTGCACTCGGTGCAGCAACACCCACTGTGGCTCTTTAAACAGTCAGGGCAGCATAAGAATAATTCGTTACAGTCCATGTTGGCACAGTTGTAATATTTGTCATTGGCTGTGCCGCAGTGATGGCACGTGCCGATGACGGGTGATTCATTTTCATCATCACAGATGGGAATAGCCATGCGATCATCAAAGACGAACAGTTTTCCTTCCCAGTGCTTATTGCCTTGTTGCAACCCGTATCCGATGACGCCGCCATCAAGCTGAAATATTTTTTCGAATCCTCTTTCTTTTAAAATTGCGGAATAAAGTTCGCAACGGATGCCCCCCGTACAATACATCATAACGGGAGTGCTTTTTGGATCATTTTTTTCTTTCAATTGATCGGCATAGGTAGCAAACTCCCTGAATGTTTGGCAGGGTGGTAATTCGGCACCGCTAAAACGGCCGACTTTCCATTCGTAGTCGTTGCGGACATCGAGCAGGACTTTATTGGTGCTCTCTTCGAGCATCGTCTTCCATTGCGCCGGGGAGACGTGCTCTCCACGCGCAGCCAGGTCGTATTCCTCATCGATAGCAACCAGTTTTTTTCTGTATTTTACCGTCATTCTGGGAAAAACATTCTCGTGATAAGGATGGATTTTAAACTCGATGTGTTCGAATCCGGGGCGTTGTTGCATCCAGTCGATATAGGCGGTGGCGTCGGCACGTGCAGCGCTCATCTGTCCATTGATTCCTTGTTCGGAGATGTAAATGCGCGAGGTAACATCGCGGTTGGAAAAGAACGCCTTGTGGATTGCAACCTCTGCATGTGGATCTAAAATTTGCTCTAAGTGATAGTAGGCAAGAATCCAATGTGATGCATTATTGAGATTGATTTTTTGCGACATGACCGATGACCCCTGGAAAAAAATATATAGGCTCTAATTCTAGCCATTTCAAAGATTTACCTCAACTCATTGTTTTACGTTGGAATATAAACAGGTTGGGGTGGTACCATAGCGAGAAAATAATAGCTATACCGAATGTCTTTCAAAAATTGATATTCAGTATACACAACAAGCAAGGGGAAAATTTTATGTCCAAAGAACTCGTTTATCTTGATGATAGCAATTTTCATAAAACCGTTGAGAAAGGGGTGACCTTAATCGATTTTTATGCCGACTGGTGTGGTCCATGCCGCATGATTGCTCCGATTGTTGAAGAGTTAGCTCTAGAATTCAAGGGGAAGGCAACAGTGGCTAAATTGGATATCGAAAAAGCTCAAACTGTCACGGCTGAATTGCAAGTCACATCGATCCCGACAATCATCCTGTTCAAAGATGGAAAAGAGAGTAAACGTGTTGTCGGTGTGCGCGACAAAGAATCGCTGAAAGCAATGATTGTGTCCGCTTTGTAAATTTTGGTTTTTTATTGAATTTATTTTGAACGGAAGAAGAGGAGAGACCTATCGTCGAAACGATAGGTCTCAAAGAAAAAAAGGTTAACTATTTTTTCTTAGCTGTTTTAGCAGCTGGTTTTTTTGCTACAGGTTTTTTTGCACTAGCTTTTGGTGCTGCTTTTTTAGTCGCCATAAAAACTCCTTTTTTAAATTTTTGGCATAACCGCAGTCTAGAAAAATTAGTCAGATGTTGTAAAGAATTTTCGGAAGAAAATGAAAAAAAATTCCAAATGAAAAAAAAATATGCGTGTTTTTTTTCGAATATTCTTTGGTTCTTTACAGAAAATTTAAATTACATAAAGCTAAAAATACTGTTTATAGGTACTCTCAAGCCATTTTTTATAAATTCATCGTTGATCGGTCAATAAAATTCGTGCTCTTTTTTTTGTGACTGATTTTTTTTTCTTATTTTAAGTTGAAAATGAAAAAAAAGAGCCGAATATGCAAATAAAGATGCAAAAAAATTAGGTTTTTTTATCTGTTAGGAAATGAATTTATAGAAAACATGTTTAAGTATATGTGTGAGATCATATTTGGTTTGTTTGTGATTGTTTGCAGTTTTAGCTGTAAATTGAGGTTTTTCTCAAAACAACCTTTTAGATACTATGTGAGTCTGTCTGTATTGATTCGTTAAAACGTCTTTAAATCTGCATTCCTACAAAAATCCTGTTACTTATTCTGACGGTCCTGTAAAATTCTGTCCAAAAGTAAACCTTGTAAAAGAGAACTTCACTGAAAATATTTCTTGTGGGATATGATAAAAATTGTTATCAAGAAACACTCTCTTTTTTTAGCCTCTTACAACCAAAGGACTCTCATGTACAGGATGCTCTTTTTATTTGCTTTAGGAATGGTTAGCTTTTCTAACCTATGTTTTTCATCTAACATTAAGGAATCTCAAAATATGTCGAAACAGGCAGCCGGGAAAAATCCCATCGTCCTCATCAAAACCACAGCAGGGGACATCACAGTCGAATTAAATGCTGAAAAAGCTCCGGCATCAGTAAAAAACTTCATGACATACGTCAATGAAGGCCATTACAACGGAACAATTTTTCACCGCGTTATCGACGGGTTTATGATCCAGGGCGGAGGCTTTACTAAGGACATGCAACAAAAATCTGTGCATGCTCCTATTGCAATCGAATCGGATAACGGCTTGCTGAATAAGCGCGGCACTTTAGCCATGGCCCGCACATCTGATCCAAATAGCGCGACTGCCCAGTTTTTTATCAACGTTTCAGATAACGCTTTTCTCGACTTTAAAGGGAAAAATCAACGTGATTATGGTTACGCTGTATTTGGAACAGTGACGAATGGAATGAACGTCGTTGATCAGATGAAAAAGGTGAAGACAAGCACAAAAGGTCCATTTGAAAATGTTCCTGTCGATCCTATAGAAATTCTTGATGTGAAACAGATTAACTAGAGACTAATGTAAAAGATGCAGAGGAAGTCATTCCTTTGCATCTTTGTGTTAAATTAGCTAGGATTATGGTAAGACCCTGATCTTGCGAGTTCAGATAAAACTATGAGCTCGACAAGTCGAGCAATATGAGAGCGGCGACAAGTCGCGCGCACTCCAAATGCTCCGCGCTCTAAAAAACTTATCACCCATGGACACTTCATGGGGCGAAGTTAAACCAATAGTCGCTTTTCGCACAGTCCTTGAATATCCGAAAACGACAGTTCAAGATGATCTTGAACTGTCGTTTCCAAGTTTATGCGTCGCGTTGTGGACGCTTCCTGCCTGAGCCGTAGCCCTGACCCGCGAATGCCGGTTTCTTCTCGCCAAAACGAGATCCGAATGCAGGTCTGGAGTTTGATGGTGGGCCTTCTCTTCCGCCCCGACTATCTTGTCTTCCACGGAAATCCTGTCCACCGCGAGCGTCGTTACCCCCGCGAGAGTCGTTACCTCCGCGAAAATCGTTACCCCCGCGAGAGTCGTTACTACCGCGAGAGTCGTTACCCCCGCGAAAATCGTTACCCCCGCGAAAATCGTTACCACCGCGAGAGTCGTTACCACCGCGAGAATCGTTACCACCGCGAGAGTCGTTACCACCGCGAGAGTCGTTACCACCGCGAGAGTCGTTACCACCGCGAGAATCATTACCACTTCGTGGTGATGAGAAGCGACGTGGTCTTCCGAACCCTTCTTGAGGTCTAGATCTTGGTTTTCCAAATTTCGAGCCGCGTTGTTCTTTGAAAGTTGGTTCAAGGCCTGGGATTGTCAACGTGATGAGACTCTTGTCTGTGAGTTTCTCAATGCGTTCAATCAATCTTTGATCTCTTGGCAAAGCCAGAGCTATGGCTGTACCTTTTGCTTCAGCACGACCTGTTCGACCGATACGGTGCACGTAATCTTCGATATTAGGTGGAAGGTCAAAGTTGATCACGTGGCTGATGGCTTGGATATCAATGCCGCGTGCTGCTACATCAGTTGCAACGAGAATGGATATCTGTCCTTCTCTTAACTGTCTGATCGTATTTGTTCTGCGACGCTGATCCAAGTCTCCGTGCAGGACGCCAACGGGGAGGCCTTCTTCATGAAGAATCTCTACAAGTTCGTTAGCAAACGCTTTCGTTGACGTGAAGATGATCGTTTGTTGAGAACCATCATTTTGTAACAGGTGTTTAAGCAGACGGATTTTATGTGAGAGGTTATCTGCATAATATAGAACCTGTTCAATATTTTCATGCCGCTTTGTGCTTGAAGCGAGGTTGATCTCGAAAGGATTCTCCAGAAGATTCTTGGCGAGCCTTAAGATGTCTCCTTCCAGCGTTGCAGAGAACAATACAGTCTGCACTTTTTTAGGCAGCTGTGATGCAATCTGTTCTACTGAGCTGATGAATCCCATGTCTAACATACGGTCTGCTTCATCAAGGACAAATAATTCGACGCCGGAGAAATCGAGACGGCCGCGTTCCAGATGGTCGATAAGACGGCCTGGTGTAGCCACAAGGATTTCGTAAGGGCGGGAAAGTTGACGGTTTTGTACAGGATAAGGAGCGCCGCCATAGATGCAGACTGTTCTTACTCTGGACATGTGCTTGCTGTATTTTACAGCTTGCGTTGCAACCTGCATAGCAAGTTCCCGTGTTGGAACCAAGATCAGTATACGTGGGCCATTGACCTCTTTTTTTGCCGGTACTGCAAGAAGGTTAAGGGCTGGTAGAATAAAAGCTGCGGTTTTTCCGGAGCCAGTTTGTGCTGAAGCAAGTAAGTCGCATCCTTCGAGAATTTTCGGGATGGCTGTTTCTTGGATCGGCGTAGGTTTGGTATATCCTGACTCGACAAGCGACTTTAGGATTTCTGGAACTAGATTTAAATTTGTAAATGGCATAAATACTTTTGGTTTTTATTGTGTAGATTCGGCATTGTAGATTTTTTGCATTATTTGGAGGGCGTTTTGCAACCCCCTCTTTAATTATCTTGAACTGCCGTTTCTAGTCGACTGGTCCAAAAGTAGGACCCCCAAGAATATTATGCGAAAAATATACTAAATAGGGAGTTTCCAGTCCCTAAGTCAATCGTTAAATTATTGACTTTGAATGACTATAGCATCTTTTTTACATTTTGTATAGGATAATCTCTACATTTATGAATGAACCTACTAAACACTTTCAAAAAAATTTATCTTTGTGGGCTAAAACATGTCCCAAACAAGCAGTGTTGTTGCCTTACATTAATACACTGCATGTTACCCCCTGTATAACAAAAGTTGGGGAGACAAACCTCAAGTTAGCTTCTTCAACTGCTACCACCAAGTTTTCTTTGCATACTCAGAGCGGAGCCAAAAACGAAGCTTCCAAGTGGTTCCATGCTCTTCCCCTGGATAATGTCCCTTTGGTTTGCGTCTATGGAGTCGGTCTTGGCTACTACTACGATGAAATAGTCTGTTGGTTGAAACAAGATAGTACACGCCATCTCGTTTTTCTTGAAGATGATCTTGCTATCATTCATCAACTTTTCCAGACCGAGCGAGGAACTCAAATCCTTGAAAATCCTCAGGTACAGTTGTTATTTTTCGACCATGTGGAAACTGAGGAGTCGACATTTGAGGGGCTGTATTGGAATTTTGCGATGACACGACTGGTCGTATCTGCTCTAAACAGTTATGCTCGCAATAAATCAGAGGTGTTGGACGAGCTGCGCCACAAAATTGCTTATGATGCCGCAATGAAAAATGCGTTGGTGGACGAGTATATGCGTTACGGGGCTAACTATTACATTAATTTTTACCGGAATATGCTGTGCCTGGGGGACTCGTATTGCGGGAATAAATTTTTTGGGAAGTTTCACAAAGTACCGGCCATCATCTGTGGCGCCGGACCTTCCTTAGAAAAAAATCTTCCCCATGTGCGCCGACTTCTCGATAAGGCGCTCGTGTTCGCAGGTGGATCGGCGCTCAATGTCTTAAATAGTGCCGGATTCCAACCGCATTTTGGTTTGGGGATTGATCCGAATCCGGCACAGTATACAAGGATGAGTCAGAATCAGGGATACGAAGTGCCTTTTTTTTATCGGAATCGGATGTTTCATGATGCTTTCGAAATGATCCATGGGCCCAGGTTATATATTACAGGGGCTGGAGGGTATGATACAGCAACATACTTTGAGGAAAATCTGGGGATTAAGGGAGAGCTTTTGGATGAGGGACACAATGTCGTCAACTTCTGTGTGGAGGTCGCCAATGCAATGGGGTGCGACCCCATTATTTTTGTTGGAATGGATTTGGCTTTTACCGGCATGAGGGAATATGCACCTGGGGTGATAGAAAATGCTTCAGTCAAACGATCAGTCATTCTTGAAATTGAGGATGAGGATTCCCGCGCCATTGTCAAAGACGATTTATATGGAAAACCGACATATACATTATGGAAGTGGGTGGCTGAGTCCGTGTGGATAGGTGATTTTGCACAATCTCATCCGAATATCACGATGATTAATTGTACAGAAGGCGGGTTGGGATTTCCCGGTGTGCCAAATATGCCTTTAAAGAAAGCTTCCGGAAAATTTTTGCAGAAATGCTATGAACTGAAAAATCGAATTCATGGCGAAACGCAAAATAATACCTTGAAGAATGTGACGCCTCTAAAAATTTCAAAGATGATGACGGAGCTGTCAGAGAGTTTAGAAAGGGTGATGGATGACCTAGAAATATTAACAGAAGAGGCTAAAGCAGCGATTGTAACAATAAAAGCGACAAAGAAAGTCCCTTCGGAATCGGGAAGAGGCGCCTTGGCAGAAACAGAGTTGTTAGATGAGATCGCCTATAAATATGTCCTTGAAGTCTTTAGTGAAGTGTATGCCAGAATTTTAAGCGGGGATCTTCATGAAATTCAGGTGCGCCGCTATTCAATCGCACAGAGAGCTGCAAAGAAATATGCATTGACAATCCGTAAATTCCAATTCCTTTCCGACGTAGCCAAAATAAATAAAGAGCTTATTGCTTATGCCTTCCGCGATCGTAATCAGCGCAAAATGGGAGGCAAAGTCGACGTGGACACGCCCCCTTTGCCCCCAGTTGCTCTATATGTTATTGACAAGGGACGATTGGTGATCCGTGATGAGGAAATGCACCTGTCTATTGATGAATCATTTTCACCAGTGATGATTCCGCCCGCTCCAAAAGATGGGACCAAAATTTCCCCTAATCATTGTTTACGCGTATTTTTTGATAGCCACTGGAAATTGTGCGAGTGTTACCCAGAACGGGATGGAAAGCCTGATGGTCAGGGGGTGCTCTATTATCCCAATGGGAAAATCAAAGAAGAAGTGTTTTACAGAAATGGCGTGCTGCACGGTCCATCAAGATTCTGGGACCCAAAAGGCCTGCTGCTGGCGGAAAGTTGGTTTATTAATGGAAAACAGGTGGGAAAAAGCTGGTGGTATTACTCTTCAGGGAAAATTTATAGCCTACAGCGGTACCAAGATGGAGAATGGCATGGCCAGCAAGTGTTTTATCACAAAAATGGCCGCCTAAAGTCCCTCCTGAATTACGCCTTAGGAAAACTTGTGGAAGATCCCATTCTCCTACGTCCCGATGGCTCCCCAGACAGAGACAATAAAGCGGAGAGGTTGTGAAAAAATTGGAATCTGGTCTCATGATACTATATGAGAGGTTTATCTCTATGTACAAATAAAATTCGTTCAAGAAGTGGAATGATCCTAAAATTACAAAGAAACAAGAGTGCGATTCAATTCTCTTTTTTGGGCATGGTTCAAATGAAGGTAACACAACAACGCTGAAAAAACTACGGGCTGACACGTCCCTTTCTTTTTTGCTCTTTTTTCTCTCATTCTGTAGCCCACACCAAGTGAAGCGAGCCTGCGAGCGGAACGCGGGTGTGGGATTATCGCAGGAACGAGCCTAACCAGGGACTGGTTCCTCTTTTTTGTTTTTACAACAAAGATAAAAAGAGGAACCAGTCCCTGGTTTAGTTTTGTTTCTTTCCGTTTCCCATACCTGCGTTCCGCTCGCAGGCTCGCTCCACTTGGTATGGGCTACAGAATGAGAGAAAAAAGGGCATGGTTCAAAATAAGGCTATTTTGGGTAACACAACAGAGA
>JBAWVE010000065.1:0-10783 GCA_037147435.1 Parachlamydiaceae bacterium | reverse complement strand
TGAAAACTTGAGCATTTATTCTAAAATAAAAAATTTTCGCGAACTTCAACTGTTTGCACAGTTGAGTCGCACAAGCTCTATAATTTTGCGGCCATTATCACAATTTTGTCGGGCGAGATGCCAGCTGCGACGGGATATCTGCCCCGTTTAGCTCATCGGCAATAGCTCGCGCTATTCCCTTGTCGCTAATCGGGGCATCTAACCCATCGCGCTCGACCTCAGCGCTTCGACTCAATCATGACAATGGCCTTTTGCTTGCACATTGTCTTATTATCGCTGTCAAGACCATATTCAACATACCCGGCTCAAGGACCGAAGTTATTCCGTTTGCAATTTCCCCTGTTAAGGAGGAATTCGCTAAGGAAGTCACTAACATACATAAAACCCCTCATTTCACGCAACATCATTTTTCACATTGTGCATTTTTTTCTGAAAAGTGATGTAATAACTTCTTGCGAAAGCTGTGCAGCTCCCCTATATTTCAGTGATAACGAAGGAGCCTCTATAATGAACCATTCACAATGCGGTGTTGCCGGGATCGTTTTTACGGACAACAAACAAAGAATTTTACTTATAAAACGTCGCGACATCCCTGTGTGGGCCCTCCCCGGGGGCGGAGTGGATGCGCACGAATCGCCGGAACAGGCGGTTGTGCGTGAGATCAAGGAAGAAACAGGATTAACAACACGTATTGTCCGCCACGTAGCCTTGTACACCCCTATCAACAAATTAGCAAAAACGACTTTTGTATTTGAGTGTGAACCCATTTCAGGGATGTTGTCTGAGAGTAATGAAACGCAAGGAGTTAGTTTTTTTCCACTCGATAAATTGCCGGATACATTCTTCTTCATTCATAAAGAGTGGGTTCAGGAATCTCTGAAAAACCTCAGCAAAACAATCTATAAGCCTTTTTCACAAATTACTTACTGGAATCTGATGAAATATTTTTTCCGCCACCCTGTACATGTTTTCAGGATGGTGTTAGCGCGTTGTGGAATCCCCTACAACAGCTAGTAGACCGCCCATTAAGCCTTGACAGGTTGGGCGGCCTACTAGTGTTTAACAAGGATTGATAATATCTATACTGATAACACTGAAGACACATTTGTCCACGAGGGAAAAACCATTCATGTTTTTCCCTTGTGGAAATGGCTATTAGAGCAAAAGGATGCTGAAGACGAAGACGAATAGGGCAATTGATTCGATGATCCCTACAGCAGCGAAGCATTTACCAAAGATTGCCGGTTCTTTGGCAGAAGCTTGAATCCCTGTCGCGCACACTCTACCCATCAAAATTGCTGTAATCATCAAAGCGGAGCCCACAAAAATCCCCATGGCAATACCGGAAACAGCAGAAAGTCCACCGCCCACTACTGCTTTGCTCATCATCAGCATGAGGATGAATCCATAGATTGACACCGAAGCAGGGGCCGCGGACATCCCAATAAATTGTCCATGTCCCTCTTCCACGCGACTCATCGCAGCATGCGAGGCGGCACCGGCGATATAACAGCCCATGCTGCTGCCGATGGAGCTAAGGCTAAGGACCAAAATGGGTCCGATCATATTAATGTCCATAAAGTCTCTCCTTAATAGTTCTAGTACAGTGTACTAGTCCGGTTCATATTTTTTTAAAGGTTTAAACATTCGTCCGCCGCCCTCGAAACAGTAGTGATACCATTCCAGGAAGTTGAGACGCAAGCCGTGAATGACACCCAACATAATTCCCAGGGCAATATTAATGATATGGCCAAAGATCAGAATGAATATACCCAGGATGAAGGATACAGAGGCAGCCAGTTCTCCCAATATTGTCGCTAGCATCGCTGCGGCCAGTCCTAAAGCATACAAGCGCAAATAAGACAAGATATCGCCAAAAATCTGGACTACAATTGTTGTTTCCAAAATCCCTATGATCTTGTGTTGGCAGGCCGCAAGGAAAACGCCAATGGCACTTCCAACATAAATCATATACAAGCCGTTTGTTTCGGCGGCATGGGGTGTAATGCCAAAAATATACGTGGGCATCGTTACTACACCCAGGAAAATAGGCGCATATAAGTAACCGCCAATAATCAGGATGATCCAACCTATATAGGCCCAGTGACGCCTTAGGTTGCGGCACATGGATAAGATGACATGAATAACCCCAAGCAAAAGAGCAAACTCCATCAGAATATTATCTGCTGACTGCTCATAGGCCACATACTTTACGCCCCCCTCTCTACCTGATTCAACAGATTTCGTTAAAAACTCTTGAGGATTGTTCACACCCTTAAGTGCTGGAATCTTTTTCACCCAGTCCTGATAAGTAGCATCTTGGTGATCAATATTATATGCCGTCTTTTTTTCCACTACCCACGACATCAATGAAAAGCGCTGCAAAGGACTGTCAGGCGCCACATGGATTCCAAAAAAAGATGTTGTCAGGATTCCCCATGCCACGCAAGAAAAGCCAAGAATAGCGATCAAGTTAACGAATCTTTTTTTCACCCCTTTGAGGTCGGTATGTTTATAGCGGATATACAAAACGATCAAGAGGAAGACCAGTCCATATCCACCATCATTAATAATGATCGAAAAGAAAAGGGCAAAGAAAACAAGTACCCAAAGAGAGGGGTCTTTGTCTCTTGATGAGGGTGTTTCATAGATGTGGACCAGGTCTTCCCCAATGCGCGCCATCCCTGTATTTTCGAGGTATGTAGGAGGGTGCTCGTTCTGATTAACGCCGACCTCTTCTGCGAAGACATTCATTTTTTCTACAAACTTTTGCATCTGCTGGATTTTATGATCAGGAACCCATCCTTGAACGACAAACAGTCCGCCGCCTTCAATGGAGCTGAAAGGTAGTTCAACAAATCCTTTCGCTTCATCAAGATGAAATTGATCCATCTGATAGAAAAGGGCATTGTGTAAAAACCGATTGTATTTTGCGTATGCTTTTAAGCGTTTGGCTAAGGCGTGTTTTTCTTTTTCTATTTCATGACTGCGTTTTCTAAGTTCGCCCCATGGCCGCTCGATTTCCATTTCAATCATTTTGGGATATTGCATCTCTTGCCGGTTGATTCCAATGAAATATTCGAGACCGCGCTCTTCATTAACAAGTAGTAGCTCGTCAGGCAGTTTAAATTTTTCTGAATAGCCATGTTTAGCGCAATAAAACTGAATCTTTCTGCCGGTTTTTTTCTCAATATCGGCGATCTCTTCTTTGGAAAAGTTCCCAAAGACTTCAACGCGCGCCGTCTCTAATTTAAGCAGACGCTCTTCTTCTTCCAAAGCGTTAAGAGCTTCTTTAATTGCGTTGATTTTTTTAGCAAAACCGACAGCGACTTCGAATTCATCAGTTTCCTCCTGTTCCACAACGGGAAGGCCGCGCAGGACCTTGATCGCTTTAACAAGCTGTTCAACATCGGGAGATGTGATTTTAGTTGTTCGTTTCTTCGTCTCGATGAAATGGACAATACCGGCGTCCTGAGCCTTTTCAAAAAAGGACACTCTGTCGATCTCAGCGCCGACAAAAAGAAATTTTTTTACGTCATATCGCATAGGATAACATTTGTTTATGTTTACGATTTTCGATTTTTGCTTTTGCAGCTTTGGCTTGTGAAACGGCAGAAAGTTGCAGATCACCTAAAAACACTCTAATTTTTTTGATATGGGCAAGTGCTCGGGGAATCAGAATTTTTTCAAAGAGATTGACTCTGATAGAGACCTCCCGTAACTCTTTTTCCAAAGCGTTGGCTTTTTCCCTGGCAATTTCCACACGTACTTTCACTTCAGCCAACCGGCGCAGCCCTTTTGTCACAGTATCAACCCAGATGGGCGTGTCGAATAGGGAATACGTAAATTCAGCAAATTCGATGCTTTCGAAATAAGGGACCTCAACGCCGGCGATGTTTTCGTAACGTTTATTGACTTTAGTAATTTTGGCGCTATCCCCAAGATCAATTGTCAACACTTCAGTGAGTAGCGCGCTAAAACTTTCTACATCGGCATACACTTTATTGAACTCTTCCGCACACTTGGCAATCTCCACGCGAGCTTCGTTGACTTCAATCTGGAGTAGGGCTTTTTTAAGTTGAAGCGTTGGCAAATATTTCTCCAACTGGCCCAGTCTGGTTTGCTGGGCACGCAGTTCATTTTTTGTTAATTTGATCTCAGCCATAAACCTTCCAAGTTACTGGTCCTTGAAGATGGGGAATGGGGCCCCTGCCCCATTCCCCATCTTCAAGGACCAGCAAGTAAAAAAACGCGACGGCAAGGTTTGGAGTACTTGCAACTTGTCGCCGCTTTCATCTGGCTCGACTTATCGAGCTCATGTATCTACAACTGTCTAAAAAGCGTGTTCTTTTAGAGCGTTGTTGATCTATGAGCTCGACAAGTCGAGCCATATGAAAGCGGCGACAAGTCGCACGCACTCCAAAACCTGCGGTATATTTTTTTACTTGCTGGTCCGCGAAGATGTGGAATGGGGCAGGGGCCCCGTTCCACATCTTCGCGGACCAGCAACTTGTGTTACTTCTTAGGCCAATACTTTTTGATGAGCGCGTCTTTAATGCCGACTTCATCAGATTGAAAGCACTCACCAAGAGTCTTCCATCCCAAGTCCAAGGCTTCCTCAAGGGGGTAATTCACATCTAGGTTCATCATACGATCTTCAAAAAAGTGTGAGTACTTCAATAACTGCTCATCCCAACGAGACAACTTAAATCCCATGCCTTGCCGTTCACGGGCCTTTTTTGATTCTGCGTAAAGACGGATCATCGCGTTAGCGAGGTCGGCATGGTCTTCGCGAGTCACCTTTCCGATAACAAGCTGTTTAAGACGTGATAGTGAACCAAATGGATCAATGCGTCCATGGTGCAGATAAAACTGTCCTTCAGTGATGTATCCTGTATTGTCAGGTACAGGGTGTGTAACATCGTCCCCTGGCATTGTTGTGACGGCAACAATCGTAATGGAACCGCTGCCTTCGATCTGAACAGCTTTTTCATAACGGGATGCCAAATCGGAATAGAGCGACCCGGGATACCCCCGATTGGAAGGAACCTGATCCATGGTGATGGCGATTTCTTTGATGGAATCGGCGAAAGCCGTCATATCGGTCAGCAAGACTAACACGTTTTTATCGTTGATAGCAAATCTCTCTGCGCATGCAAGAGCCATATCCGGCACTAAAAGACATTCTACAGCAGGGTCTGTTGCCTGGTGGATAAACATGATCGTTTTATGCATGGAACCAGACTCTTCTGCATTGTCAATGAAGGCCTGGTATTCCTTAAAAGTCAGCCCCATCCCGCCGATGACGACGACATCAGCATCAGTCTGATTGGCAATACGCATTAAAAGCTTGTTATAGGGCTCTCCCGGAACAGAGAAAATTGGGATTTTCTGCGACCTGACCAGACAGTTGAATACATCAATCATCGGGATGTTGGTCCGCACCATCTGTCTGGGGATTACTCGTTTAACAGGGTTGACAGAAGGGCCTCCAATACTGATTGGTTCCCCAACGATATCGGGTCCGCCATCAATTGGTTCGCCTGTTCCGCTTAAACGTCTTCCCAATAGTGAATCGCCATAAATAGCTTGCATCTGGCGCTTTAGAAATGTCACTTTGTCGTTAGTAAATATGCCGCGGGTATTCTCAAAGACTTGCAGTGTGACCTGATCACCATCGATGCGCAGTACAGAACCGCAGATGTTACGTCCGTCTTTTAGGTCGATCCGCGCCAACTCACCCAGCCCCACATTTTTTGCAGTGACGGTAATTAGGTTGCCGCGCATGTCGTTTATTCTATCATATACTTTTTTCATTGTGCCTTATCCTTTCTCAATGATGTTTGGCGCTATCGATGATCAGGTCGACTTCTGCAAATGCTTTTCGGTATTGGTCGCTATTGAATGCTAAAAAATTCAGGTTCTTAATCTGATTTTGCAGATGTAAAAAGAATTTTCTAGCTTCATCATGAGAGGAAAACAGAAAATGTTTATCAAATACCTTGTTAACCAGTTTAAAGAGTGGAATCTGTCTTGAAAGTGGACTGTAAGCATCTTCCTCATCAAACGAGTTCTGTTGCAGATAGCTGACGTCGTATAATTCAGCCTTGAGGTAAACGATCATATCATCCAAAGCCGTTCCTTCCTCCCCCACAACTTCCATGCGCTTTCCAATTTCATACCCCTTAAAGAGAATGCTCCGCGCTTTTTTCACCATTGATCCCCACCCTTCCTGCTGCTTCTCAAGCTCTTTGCAGATTTCATCCACGTATTTCGACCAGGAAATCAGTGGATCAATTGCAGGATAACGACGGGAATCTGACCGTTCGCGGGAGAGTCCTAAAAAGGCCCCGACAACGGCCAACGTAGCTTGAGTGACAGGCTCTTCAAAATTACCCCCTGCAGGAGAAACAGCCCCGCCGATGGTGATGGATCCTGTTTTTCCATTCTTCAGTAAAAGAACGCCCGAACGTTCATAAAAGCTTGCAATACGGGATGCGAGATAAGCGGGAAAGGCTTCTTCACCGGGGATTTCTTCCAGGCGTCCGGAGATTTCCCTCATTGCCTGTGCCCAGCGCGATGTGGAATCAGCAAGTACAAGAACATCAAGTCCCATCTGGCGATAATATTCAGCGATGGTGATCCCCATATAAACAGACGATTCACGTGCGGCGACCGGCATTGAAGATGTATTGCAAATAATGACAGTACGCCCCATCAAACTTTCATTCGTGTGGGGATCGATCAAGTGGGGAAACTCCCTTAAGACCTCAACGACTTCACCAGCACGTTCACCGCAAGCGACAACGACGACAATATCGACGGAAGAGAATTTCGAAAGGTGGTGCTGCAGTACGGTTTTACCGGCCCCGAATGGACCCGGAGTGCAAAACGTCCCGCCTTTGATAATAGGGAACTGGGTATCGATAATACGCTCCCCTGTATCCATCATTACTGTTGGTTTAATGCGCTCACCGCATTTTAGAGGCATTTTTATCGGCCAACGCTGCAGCATTGTGAACGAGTATTCATTTCCGGCATCATCCTTCCCCTTGGCGACGATAGTATCGACTGTGTAGGATCCTGGGACAATCACCCAGGTAATATGATATACGCCATAAAGAGCAAACGGCACCATAATCTCGTGATGAAAACGACCCTCTAGAGTAGTTCCCAGGGTTGTACCCCGTTCTACACGCTGACCAATTTTAACATGAGGCTCATAATTCCATTTATGTTTACGACTGATTGGAGGCAAATACAAACCACGCGGTAAAAAGAGTCCTGAAGCTTCGGCGACATCTTCAAGGGGATTTTGAAGTCCGTCTAGAATCGATGTGAGGAGGCCTGGGCCAAGTTCTGCTTCTAAAAGTTCACCATTGAATGAGACGGAAGTTCCATATTCGATATCCCTGGTGTCTTCAAATACCTGAATTTTTGCGATATTGCCGTTAATTTCAATAACTTCTGATTTGAGATTTATGCCATCGATATTCACCATCGCCATTTCGCCCTGTCGGATACTTCCTTCAAAGGCAACCTCCAGGAGGTTGCCAAAAGCTTTGACAACCTTACCTGTTGCTTTTACTGTTTCTTCCAAGGTCGAACTTTCCTGATTCATGATGGCTCCCTTACTATACTGTCAACAATTTCCAGGCCTTTCTGTTTATCCATCCGCAGCCAATTTTCTACCATGATCAATTCGATCATATAGCCGAGGATGCGATCGATAGAAAATAATTCAATTTTAATTTTTTCATCGATTTTTCCAAAATAGTACTCAATCAAAGCTTTTTGAAGTTCTATCGGGTCATCGTAGTATTGACTGAACAGCAACTTAATTTCCTCATATTTCTCCGGGGGCTCATAATCCTGAGCATCTTTTTGGGCTAAAATCTGTGCGATAAAATCCTCCTGGGGATCCTCGTACTGTAATTCAGTATACAGATCACGGCCTATTTTTTTAGCTCTGAAAGCGACCATCATCAGCCGCATTTCCCTTTCGAGAGTGAGATAGTACTTAAGGAAACCCGTGGCCTGTGAGATGGCCTCCTGAAAAAAACGGGCTCTCAGTTCGGAAAAATGGTGAAGCCTTTCACGGTTTGTCGGATACTTATCTATGAAGTCCAGAATGTATTTAGGTAGCATTGTATGTGTCGCAAGAGCCTCTTCCAACTCGCTGGAGCTGAAATTTCCCGCAGGCATTAAAGGCTCCCCTTTCCAATAAAAACGCAAGTTAGCGATATCATAAACGCCACGTAGAGCTTTTGTTTTAGCGTAGTCTGCTTCAGTGAGGTTTTCTTTAAGCAGTCTATTAAACTCGATAAAACCGATTTCAGGCTTTTCTCCGATATTCAGATCAGGAAGGAGCGTTCCCAAAAAATAGTAGTTTGCCATATCAATCCTAGCCCTTAAGCCCCGCCAAAAACAAGCTTTCGAAAATCTTTGCGCGCAATATAAGTCGAGAGCAGTTCCCTTAAGGCAGTCTCTGAAATATCGATGATGATTTTTTTGTTATTCAGCTTTACCTGCACTCCTGAAGAAAAATTACCCACAACGACGGATTTGTCCCGAAGCATGTGAAGAACATCCTGCATTAACAACTCATTAAGCTGTCTTGGAGAAATCATTTTGGGGACAAGGGCGGTGAGATCGGTATCCAAACCATCTTTTTCTATGGCCTTGACAACAGCATTCAAGAGATTGGCTACTAGTTTTGGATCACTCGCACTTTTGTCTATAATGGAAGCTAAATTGTCACTGAAAAAACTGTTTTCGATAGATTGTCTCAAGGCTTCTAAGCTTTGCTGTATGGCTTGTTTCAAAGTTTCCTGAAAAACAGTGCGTTCTTTTTCCACAGATGTTTTTGCCTCTTCAAGAAACTTTCCAGCCGATTTCTCTGCATTTCTGACAATCAACTCAGCCTGTTGCTGCGCACTCTCAATTATATCCTGTGCCTCTTTCTGCGCAGGCGCCAATGTCTCTTCCCTTAGGATAGAGCATATTTTTTGAATTTTATCTTGAGATTTTTCCAATGTTTTCATATCACCACACTTATCCCTTTTTAATATCGGCCTCTTGAAGGCTGACTCTCTTGTTATATTTTCCTATCAGGGACAATAATTTCAAGAGTAAAGATTTTCTGTAGGGGCAACAGGGACAATAGCAATAGACGGAACATTCCTTGTTCTCTTTACAGAAATTGGCCAATGTGCGAATTTTGGACGTAAAAAATACCAGGAGCCTCCGCATGTCCATTAAATCACTTGCACTGATTATATTTACAACAGCATCAGTGCACATCACCTGTGCCGAACCTTCTCTAAACACACCCTTGAACGGTATGACAGCAAATACACCTGACGTCGTGATGTTCACACCTCCAACAGGTTGGCGGCACGCCGATGCCAGCGCGCTGCCCGAACATGTCAGCCTGATGGTCGTCGGAAAGGGATCGAGAGAATTTCCCCCCTCAATGACTCTTGGAACGGAAATATACAAGGGAACATTAAAACAGTATCTGAACAAGGTCAAAGAAATTAACAGGTCGAAAGGTTATGAGTGGAAAGACCTTGGTACACTGCGTACAGAGGCAGGCAACGCCAGTCTATCGCAGGTGGACACTAGATCGGAGTGGGGTGATGTTAGAATGATGCATGTCATCGTGCTGAGAGACGAAACAATTTACATTTTGACCGCTGCGTCTCTTAAAGAGGAGTTTGCATCGCACTACAAAGACATATTCAATTCTTTTCGCTCTCTGAGATTTTCTAAAACACCCTACAACACAACAGCTTACGAAATACAGAAAAAAAATTAAGAAAAGAAATTGCAAAAAATATTCTTAATATGAGATACAAACAGATGAATGGAAAGAAACTCTATTGCCAAGTTCTTAAAGGAGTACAAAAAATGAAATTAGCAAAAAAATTAATCGTCTCAGCAACATTGTTCTCAACGCTCGTTTTCTCAGCAGGAAACTTGCACGCTGACGAATATTGCTGCGAGAATGACGGGTGTGGTTATGAAGAGTGCTGCAGATCCAGCAGCTTAGCTCCAGCTATCGCTCTTGGTGTGATTGCAATTGTAGCTATTGTTGCAGTTGCCGTACAAAATACATCGGGACATAGCCACTGCCACTCTCATTAACAAAATGTTGTTTTGCGATGACGCTCTCGAATCTGATGGGGAAAAGATTAGTCTATCTTCTTTTTCTCATCAGTTGCCTTTTTGTATCATGCTCTCCACCGTGCTATCAATGGAAGTTTGCTGCTATTAAGGCTGATTGTCCCCCGGCAACATATGTCAAAGGGTATCTGCCAGCGTGCAACACATTTAGCGGGATAGAAGCTCAGCTAGTCTGTACCAATGGCACCTTTGTCTTATATCTTGATACCTGCACGTTACAGTTTCCATCTACATCTGATTGTCCTACCCAAACTAAAGTCAACATCTCTGTCAACAATCACAAGTATCAGATTCTTGCTGAAAGATTGGAAGGTGGACAGCGTCTAATACTTCCTGATGACACCGTACAATTCATCATTTACTCTCTTCTACAGGCAAGTTGCGTTGAAATTTCGGTCGGCCGCTATCAAACCACCCTTGTTTGTGAGGGGTTTTCTAAGACTTACAACCAGCTTGTAGACGCATCTTTTGGCAAGTAACTAGATTTTTTGCATGAAAGGCACTGCGAAGGTGTTGATGATGTGCTTGAAACCAGTTAGGAAAAAGGCATGGTTCAAATGAAGGTAACACTTTTGGATGGCCAAGATCACCTGAA
>JBAWVE010000064.1:0-10791 GCA_037147435.1 Parachlamydiaceae bacterium | reverse complement strand
AAGATTTTTGATTACTTTGTGCTACCCATTTTCGTTCCATTTTGAACCATGCCCTTTTCCCGAATAGCTTTGTGTGGTGGACTTTTTGTGTTATTGGCCAGTGGCCCCGGCGCGATCAGCTTTGATTGTCACAAAAAATAATAAGACAGGATCAGTTCAGAACTTATTTTTCGCCTTGGAGAGCGGCAACACCTTCCAGAATCTGCTGAACGACGCCGCCATTAAAATCTATACGCTTGTGAGGTTGATTTCTAAAACACACTTCATCGAGCAATTTTGTGAATAGTGGAGCACCCATTTCTTTGATCCATTTTTCAAGAAGCGTGCGTTCTCTGGGAGTATAGACAGAATTTCCATTAAGCACTTTAATTTTGACGATTTTCAAGAGCACCTGATCCGAAAGTTCCTGATAAGGATTACCCTCTGTGAAGCCTGCATCAATTGTATAGTTTGAATGGTCTCCAGCCTCACTTGTCGTTAAAATCGTCACATCGTAATCATCGATTTGAACGTGGATAAAGGGAATCCGCGTCTGACCAAAACAGGATACCTCTCCTGAAAGATCGATTTCAAGGGCGTTGGAAGAGATTCTGATCCCTTTAAAAGCATCGTGCAACTTTTGTACCTTTTTTCCCCACACAGACAGTGGAATGCTAAATAAGCCTATCGGCAATAAGTGGACCAATTGCTGCTGATCATCAAGAAGATAACTTTTATCCAATTCATCAATTTTGATAAGCATGCTTGTTTTAGGAAAATACCTGGAATTCACCATTGAGCCCCTTAGGACTTTTTCGATTTTAAATTCCTGTTTTGTATGCATCTCTTTCTGTTCAAGCATATCAATGCCCAGCTCCAACTCCATTGTTCCCTTCACATCTACAGATGATGAAGAAATGTGTTCATGAACAGATTCCAACGCATTGCGATAAATCACACCAGCCTCTTTTTGAATCTGTGCAATCCTCTCAGGTGAAATGATATCTTTTAGTACATTCAAAGAGTCCAGGAATCTCTTTTTTTGGTCAGAGAGGACAGAAAAACTCTCTTGGGGCAAAACAATTTTACCGTAGAGCGCATCACAATCCTGATCGGTCTCTTGAATCCATGAATTTTTCAGAAGTTTGAACGCCATTTTTTGTTGCGCCTCATCCATTTCATAGCGCCCCAGCAAGATATCTAAAAGCAGAGTCTGCCGCAACCCTTCAAGCTGTTGAATGAATGATTGGTAAGCATCGCTTCCTTGACGATGCGATTGATTTTTAACAACAAATTCGAGAATATTCTGAAAATTAAGCGGAATATCCCGACCTAAGACAAGCGATTCTCTGATAATTTGTTCTACTTCCGTATCAACGAGAAATACAATTTTCTGTTGCTTTCTTAGTCCTCGCAGCCGCCATGCCCCTTGCAACAGATCGCGTAAAAGCATGCTTTTTCCTATTGTCAGTACACCCACAGCATTGTTTGCTTGTTTGGTATCTGCCCCTGTTGTATGACTTTGATCGAGAAAAGTAACTCTTTTTGCCGGATCCACCGAAGCAACACTCTTTCCATTCGTCAGTGTTTGTTCTCCCTTGTCATTATAGAAAAGAACAGGTCGACCTAATTTTCCTTCCAAACAGTGTGAAATCCGGGTGACTCCCCCTTCTTTGAAATAACCTCCAGAGTCAATAATGACATCTGCCTGGGGAATCAGACGCTTCATCTGATCAATCATATCATCCAACCGGCCTGATTTGATTTTTTTGACCGCCTCCCTGCTATTTTTCCATAACAAATAAATCGTCTCCGAATTCGTTCCCAATGCATTAACAGGCACCAATTTCCTGTGCATGCTTGATGCATTGCACAAAGTTCCTGTAAATCCCGTGACTGGTAAATCGAATAGAGACACCAGACTGATGGGATTACAGCTGATTTTTTCTGGGAAAATCTGGATTTGTGGAAGGATGACATTTTTAATCATGTACAATTTGACCAGCGGATTTTGATTGATGGCTATAGCCAATTGATCAAGTTCTTCCGCGGAGATATTCATTAACGAAATGCGACTATTGCCTTGCAGCCTCAAAAACATTTTCCATGCCTCAGTATAGGAGAGAGCTTCAGCCCCACCTGTCCTAACAAGCTGTTGAAGATTCTTAATGAATGATTCAACGACATCACGGCGGATTCCCTCATTAAAATATGCCTGAAAAGTGTAGTTCATTGTGATGAACGAATTAGCAAAAATCGAATTGAGATTAGGTGTATCCACAGCGGAAAAGGGAATTGCTCCGGGTTCACCGCGCACTCCGTAATTTTGATCTAGTATTTGCGCCAGCGTATCGGGAAGGAGTTTGTGAATTTCCTGGGAGGCCAGAGAAAACACCTCGCGAAGGTTGGGGTCAAGAGTGTTATAATAGGACTGTGCTGCATCTACGTGAGTGGAATCTGGGCACAGATAATGGAGGAGATGCTCTTTATTGACTGTTGAAAGATTTTCCAGATATTCCTTTAAAATCTTGTCTGTCTCGGGATCTATGGAATAGGATTTTAGTTTTTCAAGAAAAGCTTTAGCTAATGGCCCCTTGATATTCTTATGATACACCTCCTCAGTGAATTCATCCTTTCCTCTGGTAAAGTTCGGGTCTGTATACAGAATTTCATAGAGTAACCCGATGGTCTGAATATGACACGTTTTGGGAGGAACCTTTTTACCAACGCTAAAACTCACTTCATGAAGGATGTTAAATGCGGTATCTGCCTCATCAAATAGTGCAAGCCCTTTCGTCTGAAAAATTGTGATGATCTGTTTCATCAAGTCCAGTTGTGGACGTATTTCAGGGTCATTGGTACTGTAATACCGGTCATTCAGTTCGATAAATTTCAATAGAAAAGACTGGATGCTTCTAGCCGTTACAATAAGGCACTCGCGATTGGCTATCACCGAAGCAAGAGTCTCCCTGATTTTTTCAAGAGAGCGAAGGGTGATAGGCGATTGCCGATCAAAGGGCAACGTCCGCAAAGATTGCCCGAACTTTGCTTGCAATACATCATGCGTGTCTGATGAAACGCTGGGAAAAAGAGGTGTCGTCACAAGCAGGATGGACATTTTTTCTCCATCAGCACGCATAAGACCCAACAAAGGCATCAATATTTTGGATTTCCCCGATCCCATGATCATCTCGAGAATCAAATTTGAATGACTACCATCCAGAAATTGACTTAATTTTGCTACTTGATCCGGCCGCATCATCATTTCCGCGTAGTACTCAAACACCAGATAGGCAGGTTTTGTTTTAGGCACATATGCCCGCCCTGCATGCAACAATGCCCCAAGCTCTTGTTCCAATCTATTTTTCTGATCCGGATCTCCCGTTTTTGCTATTTCAGCGCAGATGTTCAACCCATTTTGCCGTTTTGAAGCATGTGTGGAAAAGATTAGGAAATCAACAGCAAGGTTAAAAAGATCTTGAAGAGCCTGCTCATTCAACGAAGGATTGAGTTCCTTAAGTTTTCTCGAATTATTTTGTGCAAGGCAGGACAGGATATTATCCATTACAATCATCTTTGCTGTATCGGCGATGCGCTCTAATGAGCACTTGCGACGAAGCAACGGGTCTTCGGGAAGACGATTTGCCATATCCACTAGTCTAGTTCGGTAAGACTCTATCTGATCTAGCTCAGCCTGTTGTCCGTTCGACAGAGCGCTAATCATACCCGAGACATCTTTAGTTAATTCATAAACAGGAACCTGTGCCTGCTCTGTAAAAAAGGCAAAGTCGCTTTGTAGGCGATCCCACTCCTTTTCTAGAACACGTCCACTTTTAGCCTTCTCTGCCACAGCTTTTTCCCTAAGCCAATCCGTCATTTCTTTTTTAACAACCGGATCAAATCCGTTAGACTCGATGACCCTAACGCCGGTATTTTCTACAAGTAAAAGCTCTTCAGGATTAATCATCGATTTGATTTTATCTAAGGTGTTAATATGATTTTGACGACTATTTAGGCATAAATCCAATAAAATATTTTTATTTGGAACAGGAGGTTTTAGTGGTTCTAAGCGATACCCGTTAGGTGTAGCATCCAGAACGGTTGGCACCTTCTCAGTCACTTCGCCCGCACGTTTAAGCAAATCATTCCACCATTCCCTTAATATGATATATTGGTTGTCTGTGGGGGGGATATACGGTGGCATTATGAAACGGGAAGGATCTTTGAGAATTTTCTGGAACAAATAGCCGAAAGTGACAGGTTTCCAATGATCATACCCAAGCAAGAGCTTGGAGGCTACATCGACTTCTTCTTGCTCGCTGGGAGAGCCTTCAATAGCCTTACTTAAATAATATAAAAACGATTTTGATAACTTTTCAAATTGATGAAAATCTGAGGTGTTTTCAACAGGAATTTCATTCGGTTTTAAGGGAACCTCAGGTTTATTTTCAGAATCAATAACGATACTAAACTTAAGTTCCAGCTCTTGGAAAAAATTGTAAATTTTTTCGTTAGGGGGGGAAGAACCGTCCCCTTTATTGGAGGAAGGCAATAATTCGATAAAATTCAGATCGTGTTCACCTCCTGCAGTCATCGCAGACAAATCGAGAAATCTTCGTATGAACATCGATGAATGATTACTAGGAAGAGCCTCCTCCGTCATTTCCCTTTTGTCGCGCGACAGACACAAGAAGTCTTTAATGAGGGAAATTTCCTGCTCACTTGTCAACTTGATGGTGGTAACATGATTGAATAAATTTAGATATTTCCAGTAAAGGCTGACAATTTCCTGGGGATTCTCTTTCACCCAACTATGTTCAGCCTCATTATTATACGCCAGGGTGGCGGCATAGAGAGAGAGAGCGATGCCATTCCCTGAGGAATCGCCAGTAATCTTTTCCATGGATGCTAGCTGTTCTAAATGTTCGAGTTCTTCTTCCGTATAGGCGCATAGTTTATCTCCGAAGCGAAGTAGAATTTTAGCTGCGTATTCGTATTCACGATGGGCTAACAGTGTCTTAGCTAAAAAAAGGTAAGCTGATTGGATGTTGTGGTCAGGAATCAATTCCCCCGCTTTATTGAGGGTAAACGTAAAATACTGGCAAGACGGGTGTTTTCCATTGGATAACGATTGATCACGGGCGAACGCACAAGCCAATACATCTTTTTTCTGGGGCGCTCCAATTTTCTGGTTGGGAAGAACAACCTTTCGCTCTCCGGTATCATTGGTCAGAATTAGGGCGTAATTGCAGGCACCAAGAACCGGCACCTCATGTTGCCCATCTATTTTGTCTCTGAACTTCCACCCGGGAAACTGGGTGCAATAAAGATCGCGTGGATCGATTGGTGAAGGTTTAAAAGATAGATCAAACCGTGGCAGTTCCAGTTCAACCAGTTGTTTAGACACGGGATCATACCATTCATGAATGTAACTTGAATCCTCAAAATGGGCGAAGGTTGTAGATGGATTCCCTAAAATTGCCCCATCTGATAACCGTTCAAATGACAAGTCTGTAACAGACTCAGTCAGTAATATAGAATACTCATGTTCTCCGGTTTCCTGGTGTAGAAAGCGCAGTTCCTGTGTACTCAACCGCTGCCAACAAAGGTATTTATCAAAGTAATCGCTTGCTAACACACGTGGTGGAAGTTTGTGGAAAACGTGCTGCCACCATTCTGCATCCTGTTTTTTCTGAATGCACAACTCCCCTGCTGTGGAATACCTAAGAAAATATTCAACGCCCCTGAAAAGAACTTTATAAACCCCTATGGTAATGAAAATGGCAGAAAAAGTTCCTGAAAATATTTTTTTAAAGCTATTTTGAGATGTGATACACTCAGGAAGTGTGGTGGGATGGTAGTGGCAATTCAAGGTGCCCTGAATGGGATCAAATATAGCGACATATTCATCGTTACTTCTAAACATTATTGACGTGCCTTCAACTAATGACCAAACGTCTTCCCGAACACATGATAGTTCCCCAGCATTCCCTAAGACGACTTCTCGTATTTTATTCAGTAATGTGTGGTTGGGTTGACCGTGGGGAAGAAGCCCTTCTTTAATTACAGAGAAGTAGAGATTACGCGATGCTTCCATTTCCCAAATAATCTGCGCTGAAGAATATTTCAGTGGAACGGGGTAAACACCTATCCAGGCGATGGCCTGTAATAACATGGCGAGCTCCTCGGAATTCGGTCGAGAGCGAGAATCCCTTTCTTTGAGCTCTCCAAGTGCGGAAATATATTCTGCGTAGATGAGGCTCTCATCCTCCGGTTTAAGCGGCCTTTTCTGCAACAGGTCCCTGGTTTTATCAAGGGACGAGAATGGGGGAATGAAATTAGCTTCTCTTGCCAAATACCTGTTCAGGCGAATGAGAAAAACAGAAGTCGAAATATCTATAGAGATCTCCGCTGTTGCCAGATGACTCCTCAAAAATTTTCCTAAAATAACTCCTTCATTGTGGGTAACCGCGAGATTGTGCCTTCCATGTCCAAACAGCATTTGCATGAGGAGTTTTTGATAGTCAGGCTCAGCTATTCGTCTGGGATGCTGGTTAAACCAGGCAACAGCTTCGCTTTTTTGTTTGACAGTTGTGAAAACATGAAATAATTCCTTGTATTCGGGGGAAAACAAGGAAGTGACCTGGAGACTCCAACAGTCCCACGGAGGATTTCTGGTAATGGCAAAATAATTGTGCGAATTCAACTGATCTTTTCTCAGCAAGTTTTCCGTTGGAGAAAATTCGGAGATACTGTCATTGCAATCATCAAAACCCGTCTGACAGAAACATCGTGCCAATAGACTTAAATTTTGATTTTCTAGGCCAGCGCACCAATAAAAAGCATTGCGAAAATTCCATACATCTTGCACTCCTTTACTGTCATCCCGTTTTGATTTCAACTCATTCGTACAGACAAACTCTATATCAGCCTCTCTTAGTTCAGTCGGCCTCCACGGATTACAGCCCTTCACAAAATTTTCTGGGGTCAATTCGCTTTCCGGAACAAGAGTTTTTTTAGACTTTCTGTATCCGTGAATTTTATTTTTCTGAAATAAGTAGGGAGATGCCGCCAAAATAAATAGGTGAAGTGTATCTCTCAAAACAGCAAATTCGGCCGGAAGGCTTGTGTTGGCGAGATAAAAATTTAAGCTATTAGTCTTTTCATCGATTTCAGAACCCAATAGAGAAACTAGCGCATTATCCTTTTTTAACATCTCATGGAAAGATGTCGAATCATAAATTTTAAAGTATAATGAAAGTAAAGAATCCTTTTGTTCTGGATCCAAAATTTTAGCAACGGCAACATCTCTTCTCAGCAGAATTTCTGAATTCATCGATGATGAAAAGATCAACCGATTGGGATCTAGCGTGAAATGGCTCGAATGCAATACTTCTTGATGTGTTGCTCTATCAAAAAATTGAGCGTATCTTAAAACTCGATTGACAAATGGAAAGCCTGGCAACTTATCGTTAAAAAAAGGTTTCATTCGCCTCAGCAAAATCATTTGAATTGTCAGTACTTTACTGATCGCAAAGAGCTCGTCAGAGACAGTCTGTTCCCGATTTACCCCTTTGAGCCTTCCTAAAATAATATGGGACGCGATTAATTTTAAATTTTCCATTCCGGTCATTGGGTCAATATCAGTCCATGATTCCGGAGAAAGCGGCAGTTTTTTCACGACTGCTACAGCACCATGGCTAACAACGGAAAATTCGTTAGAGCTATAAGCTTTATTGAGTTTTACCATCGCTCGTTTGAGGTTGTAGTCGAGAGTGATTGGACAAGAGAACCCGAGCGCATGAATTTCTTCAAGTAATGAGGAGTGTGGCTGAGAAATAATGTCTGCGGACATTTCTAAGGAGTCAGCAATAGGAACGGCTGAATAGGCAATGGAAGGCAGCTCAAGAGAAGAATAGGTCGGCCGAGCAGTAAGATCTGGCTTCGCAAAAACGATGGTTTTGCTTGCATTGAGATGCCTCCGAATTTCTTCAAAAATTTGAAGGCTGTTGTCGACATAATGGGAATCGACAACATTCTCACGGTACCGCTTACTAACCTCTCTTGCGATACGCGTGAGGCCCTCTTTAACAAGACGATAATGTGAGGGGCTAGTAAAATGGACCGGTTGTAAGGGAGCTGGAAATAGAAATGGACCAACCACAATAGGTTGGGAAAATCTTTGCCTCAGGGCCGGCTTGTCGATAAACGCCGCGACACGAGGTGATTGAGCATGCAGGACGTGATCCGCAAGGACTTGCACCTTCAAATCAGATTTAAATTTTTTATAGGCATTGGGCTCCATCTTTGTTTTCAAGAAAGCTAAAATAGCATAGAAGCTACACGTTCCAGCACGCTGTGTTTGCACAGAATCCGCGGTCGTTAAAACCACTATAGGATCACCTAAAATGGATTTTAATCCATGGTAGACGTCCCGAGAAACATAAGGGATCGTCGGCTTTGTAGTCATGATCGCCCGATAATTTTTCAGAAACACTCGGGATGTCAGTTTAGCTGGATCGATATCCGTCCACTCAACACAAGACACTTTAACTTTGAATCCAACGGTCTGCAGCTGATGTTCGACAGCACCAGCGCCTGTGTTGAATAGCCGCAGGGAAGTTTTCTTAGTGACAGAATTCACAGACAATTCGTATAACATGGCGTGCCCCGGATCCCCGGTCCATCCACCTGGAAGAAGAAGTTTTCCTCCCACCCTAATGCAGAGTTGAATGGCGGACGAAACATATGATTCATCACATTCGTTGATTAAGATGTCTTCAGCTTGTTGAAGCTCATAGCAAATTTCCTTACTATTGGTAGCAACAGGGGAACCGGCCCTCTCCCTATCGACAAAGTAATCGATGATTAATGACAGCATTTTTCTGAGATCCTCTCCCTCAAGCGCAGAGTTGTGCCCAAAGGGATCAGCAATGATTTGAAACAATGCACTTTCAGATACTTTTAATGGAGATATCACAGGGGAAAGATTCTTCGGGCTTTTTGGGGAGATTGCATCATACTCTCGGCCCTCACGCAGAGGAAACCGATGATCGCCACAACCTGAAAGTAGATATAGAGGGTGACATACCATAAAACCTGTGATGTAATATAAAGATATTGTCAAAAAACTACATACACACGAGTAATAAACTAGCTATACAAACGAATATATTTTATAGTCAACGCAAATATTAAACACTTTATCAGGTATGGTATATGTCATTTCTTTCAGCAACGACTCTCATTGGGCGATCGGGCTCTCCTTCAAGCGAAAGCAACAGCGCCGTTCGACCAAACCAACAGATCTTAGGAGATATTCAGGGCCGTAAAGTCACTAAACAAGATGGCATTACTCCTGCCCCCCCGCTTCCCTTACCTGGACAAAAACCCAGACGAATTTTTGCTATCTTCCAGACTCTTCTCTCCCGTCAAATTAATGATAAAGCTCGATCAGAATCTAAAACCCCTTTAGAACCTCAACAAAATCCGCCTAGGGGCGCTCTAGAGTTACCAAAAGCACTTTTTTTTCCTTCCGACATAACAAAGGTTGCCAAAATAATTCCTATATCTAATAGGCTTCATTTCCCAAAATTAGGTGAACTCGGCAGTTCGCTAAGAATTAATTATTTAAAATCCCTTCCGGCTAATGAAGCGATCTCTCACTTCAATAGAGACAAATATCTATGTTATCACGACACCTCTCTCGCAAACCGTATCCTCGGATCTATTGTGCGAAAAAGATTAGAGGAAGAGAGTATTGAAGGATTCGAAGAGTGGTTAAGCAAAGCACTGAGCATTCCACGAGACAAACTTCTTGGTGACGTAAAGTCCCTATTTTTCTTATATGCGGCCATCCCATTCGTACTCAAAGAAAAGGGCATAGATGCCTGCCTGACCTTCCTGAAAAATTTTGAACCCCACTCTTTACGTAATCGGGGTCTATTAATGCAATGCGTTGCTACACTAATCCGATCGAGCGTTCATCAAGAATCCATGCCGGAACCGATTTTAAAAGGGATAGCGCAGCTGGCTGATATTCCAAATTTTGATCGAGGCCGCTATAGTATGATAGGGACACTGCTCAATTGTGGATGCTGCCTTGCTCATGTCGACACGACACTTGTGTCACTGTCAGGCCATTCTGAACTTTCTCCAGAAATTCGTCAGCGTATCACCTCTATGGGAAATTTTGTTCAAACCGGAAAGATAAAAGATTGTAATGAAACTGTATGGCTACCCTCTGATGAAACCGGTGTTTCCTTTATTAGAGGCAAAGTACTTGCCGATCTATACAAAATTTATGGCCGTCTGATCCAATCCAACGGTACGATGGATGAACAATCATCCTCCAAGCTCAAAGAAATCGAGGATAATCCAAATTTTTTTGCCTTGATCTGTTCTTTTTTGACAAAACATGATCTTCAAACAGCAGCGACGCTGGCAAGACATCTATCGAACAAACACCAGGAAGATTTTATTTTTTATTTAGCCTCAAGCTTGCGCGATGACTATATTAATAATTACACTCTTAATGGAAGCGACAAAACACCATTTTCAGGATTCCCTTCAAAACATTCTACCGAGGACGTCGAATGTGTTGCTACATTTATTCTGGGATTCCACCGGGAAACATTTGAGTCACTCAAAGACTACTCCAGTTGGAATCTCATCAATTTTTGGGTGATCAGAGGACTACTTCGTACCAATATAAAAGAAAATATAAACAAAGCTATTCTTATGACCAGCCTCATGCCCGAGTTACACCATAAGCCACACGAGAGATTTGATTATAAATATCAAACCCTTGAA
>JBAWVE010000063.1:0-10796 GCA_037147435.1 Parachlamydiaceae bacterium | reverse complement strand
GCCATCCAAAAGTGTTACCTTCATTTGAACCATGCCGAAAAAAGAGCAAAAAAGACGGTTAAATCGTACCTGATGTTGTTTTGAGAAACCTTGGGATCATTTGATTTCCTCGAGATCATGTCCTCTGAGCCCTGGGTAATTTAAAAAAACGAATTGCACCACAGTTCGTGGGTGCGGGCGAATGATTAATTAGCGATACCTCTGAAGCACATCCGAAATGATCTTTGTTGTGTTACCCAAAATAACCCCATGTTGAACCATGCCTTTTTCGGCATGGTTCAAATGAAGGTAACACTTTTGATGGCCTTGATCACCGAAAGTTAACTGTATAGAGGTGATCGAGGCTGATGTATCAACCTACTAGTGTCTATTGAGGTGGTTGAGGGCGCTGCCAGCATGGAACCAGGCTATTTGTGCGGCATTGTATGTATGGTTCAATTTTATTTCTTCTTGCGTTCCATCAGCATGTTCTACGACTAAAGTCAGTTGTTTTCCCGGAGCCAATGTTTTCAATCCTTTAATTGAGAGCTGATCATCTTCCCGAATTTTATCGTAGTCGGAAGGTGTAGCAAAAGTCAGGGCAAGCATTCCCTGCTTTTTCAAATTGGTCTCATGGATGCGTGCAAAACTTTTGACAATGACTGCCCGCCCTCCTAGGTAACGAGGTTCCATGGCAGCATGCTCCCGCGAGGACCCTTCCCCATAGTTTTCATCTCCGATTGCTACCCACCCAATCCCTGCTTTTTTATAGTCGCGAGCAACCTTTGGAAAAGCTTCAATCTGCCCCGTCAAAAGATTTTTTCCCCGCCCAATTTCTTCTCTGAAAGCATTTTTTGCCCCGGTAAACATATTATCAGAGATTTTATCCAGGTGTCCTCTAAATTGAAGCCATTTGCCAGCAGGCGAAATGTGATCTGTTGTACACTTGCCTTCTGCTTTTACTAGGACTTTAAGATGTATGAGGTCCGTCCCCTCCCAAGGCTTAAAGGGATCTAAAAGTTGCAACCGTTCACTGGAAGGGTGAACAGAGATTTGAACATGCTTCCCTTGAATAGCGGGCGCCACATAGCCGCTTTCTCCCTGGTCAAATCCCCGTTTGGGCAATTCGTCCCCATGAGGAGGCTGTAGTTTGATGATCTGTCCTTTCTCGTTTGTCAATGTATCTTTCATTGGATTAAACGTTAAATTGCCCGCCAGAGCCAAAGCGATGACGATCTCTGGACTAGCGACAAAAGAGTGCGTGCCTGGATTGGCATCATTACGGCCAGAGAAGTTTCGATTATAAGATGTCAGGATGGAGTTTTTTTCTCCAAAACTGACATCATGCCGTTTCCATTGTCCGATGCAGGGACCGCAAGCATTTGCAAGAACAAGACCCCCGATTTTTTCCAAGGCCTCCAACTGTCCATCTCTTTCGATTGTCGCCCGAATTTGTTCGGATCCGGGGGTGATTGTCAAAGGGCACTTTGCTTTCAATCCATGTTTCGTCGCTTGTTTGGCGATGCTGGCCGCCCGTTCGATGTCCTCATAACTGGAATTTGTACAGGAGCCGATCAGAGCAACAGAGATTTTTTCCGGAAAATCATTCGCAATCACTGCATCGGAAAACTCTGATAGCTCCCAGGCTCTATCCGGGGAGTAGGGCCCATTAATATAAGGTTCGAGAGCTGATAGGTCGATATCGATCACTTGGTCGTAATAAGCTTCAGGCTTTTTGGTGACTTCAACATCGGGAGTGAGGCATTCAAGGATTTCATCGGCAAGGGTGGCGACTTCGCCTCTTCCTGTAGCGCGCAAGTAGTCGCCCATCCTGGAATCATAAGGAAAAACGGACGTTGTAGCTCCGATCTCCGCACCCATATTGCAAATAGTGCCTTTACCCGTACAGGAAATCGATCGCGCCCCTTCACCAAAATATTCGATGATAGCTCCTGTGCCGCCTTTTACTGTCAAAATGCCAGCAAGTTTCAAAATAACATCTTTTGCAGAAGCCCATCCACTCAATTTCCCCTTTAACCTGACCCCTATAATTTTTGGAAATTTTACTTCCCAAGGAAGCCCTGCCATCACATCCACAGCGTCAGCTCCCCCCACTCCAACAGCCAACATACCAAGGCCTCCGGCATTAGGTGTGTGGGAATCCGTTCCAATCATCATTCCACCCGGGAAAGCGTAATTTTCCAAAACAACCTGGTGGATAATCCCGGCGCCAGGCTTCCAGAAACCGAGCCCAAATTTATTCGAGGCTGTCTGGAGGAAATCAAAGACTTCTTTGCTGTCATGCAGGGCGCGGTTAAGGTCATCTTTAGCTCCGGTTTCCGCCTGGATCAGGTGGTCGCAATGGACGGTAGCGGGCACTACAGTAGTTGACTTTCCTGAAGAGGCAAACTGAAGAAGTGCCATCTGCGCTGTAGCATCCTGCATCGCCACGCGATCCGGTGCAAAATCTACGTAGGTTTGACCCCTGGCAGGGACGTTATGCAAAGCCTTCGTTGTATGAGTATAGAGAATTTTTTCGGTCAGAGTCAAAGGGCGATTGACGATTTGCCGGGCTGCCTTAAGCTTTTGCGGCAACGCACCATACATTTTTTTAATGATTGGGAGATCAAATAACATAATAGTGCCCTCTGTATCAGTGTTCACATTTCTTTGTTTTCAGTCTACGAGTTAGGGGAATATATCAAAATAGTTTTTATATATTTCGATCATCTTTTTTGGGTTTGATCACCTTTTCGGGTAGGGTTCAAATGAAGGTAACACTTTTGGGACGATGATCACCTGCACGAGAAAAGTCTTTGCTCAAAAAAATAACATGACAGGATAGGCAGGATGGCGAGGATAGGCAGGATACCTTCGGCTGGCACCCCTTCAATCAAGTAAAAAACGAATAAAAACAGTAGGGAGAGCGATAAAACCTTGCAGCTTATCCCATAATTTTCTATCCTCTTACTTTAGTTCGCAATTGGAGGAGCTATGCTGGGCTCCCACCTATAACCATGAAGAGTCATATGCGCATTCGTCTTTTTTTACAGGCTCTGGCGCTTATTATACTTTTACCCGTTGGTATTTCAGCCGATTCTGCTGCACTCCCTGCTGACCAAAATAAATCGGCCTATTCTCTTGATAACACGTCTCAGACAACTCCAGAATCAAACCTTTCCAGTATCCTGAGAGATCAGCAAAGTGATGCACAACAGATAGATGCACCAATTAAATCCACTTTAGAAAACCCTGGCAAAGAATCATTTTTTTACTCCATCGCCGACGCACAAGACATTGCAGCGGGAGATCCCCCTGACCCAGGAACCACGCCTGATCCAGCAAATAACTTACCCCAAGAATTTGCCTCAATCTCCCCCGCAGCCGCTCCTCAAACGGCATTGATTAATTTTAACAATGTCGGTATGGTCGAATACGTCCGCTTTGTCAGCAGGATATCCAATCGCAATTTTATCTTTGACGAAAGCGATCTGCAGTTCAACGTGACAATTATTTCTGAAGAACCTGCCACCATCGAAAATATCATGACTGCCTTATTGCAGGAACTTCGCATTCACGACCTCCAACTGATCGAAGATAACAATAGCCTGATCATCCATAAAAACCCGAAAGTCAATGGAATTTCCAGAGTTGTCGCGGAAGGCCTCCCGCCCTTGACTCCAGGAAGTGCCGATATCATCACACAGGTTTTTCGCCTAAACACCCTGGATGCTGAGAAAGCCGTTACACTGATACGCCCTCTCACTTCTGACACAGCCTTGATTGAACCCCTTAAAGACTTAAATCAACTGGTTGTTACAGATATCACCGCAAACGTGGGAAAAATTGCCCTGCTCCTCAAAAGCTTAGACGCCCCAAACAGCAGCCTCGTCATCGGCCAATATGTCAGCCGCATCACACCCATCGACACATTGATTCCCCTGGCGCAGCAAATCATGTCCCCAATCTCTCAGGATCAGACGCTCTCTTTCATCCCTCATCCTTCAACCAATAGTATCTTCATCGTAGCCTCCCCCTTCCTGGTCGAGCGAACAATCTCCATTTTGGAATATCTCGACGAGGATCAGGGCGCCACGCGCATTCTTGACTTAAAAGACATGAAATTTGGCGAAGTAAAGATCAACCCTAAGCAACTCAAAACACTGTCCGGACAATGGGTCTCCAATGCACAGGGCAACTGGGTATTCAAGCCGACAACGAACCCCACACTTGCTCCAAGCGGAGGCTTAGGCGGCCCCAACCAGCCACCATTAGGATCTTGGTCACGCGATTACGAAGGAATGTGGGATTTCAACCCGAATGGCGAGGCTATCCCAGGCGCACCGGCACCGAAAGGACGTTGGGTAAAGGATGTCAACGGTAACTGGACCTATGAAGTGGACAAGGAAGAAGAGTTCAAACCCGGCACCTTTGTAAGACAGGAAAAAGCGGAAGCTAACTTACCGGGCGGCAAGATGAAGCCAACCAAGTTTTATATTTACAAGCTACGCTATCGAAAAGGAAGCTCAATCGAGCCGGAGATCCGTCAGATTGCCGACACTCTGCAGCAAAATGAAAAAGGTAATGAAGACCTTATCAACGCAATGAGAAGTGTCCAATGGCTTGCCACTCCAAATAGCCTTGTCTTCAGCGGCGATGAAAGCTCGTTATCCAAAGCTGCAGCACTCGTTAAAGAGATGGACAAACCGCTTCGGCAAGTGCTGATCGAGATGCTGATCCTTGAAACAACACTGACAGACTCACTACAGTTTGGCGTAGCTTATGGAACGCGTTTTGGCGGAGGAAATCTCAGCGGAGCCCAGACGTTCTATAGCGGAACGACATCGCTTCTGAGTGCTTTGGGATCAACAGGTATCTCTGGTCTTGGGCAGGTTGTTGGTTCCCAACAGGTCCTTGTTCCTAACGGAGCCAGCGTCTCCGGTTCTCCCGCCGGTTTCAACCTTGGTGTGATTGGACAAAAAATTACCCATTGCGGCACGGAGTTTGGTTCTCTTGGTGCGATGATCAATGCATTACATGACCGGTTGAAAGATAAAGTTATCTCCAATCCAAAACTGCTTGTTGAAGACAACTCACCCGCTGAACTTTTCGTGGGCCTCAATACGCCCTATCGCACACAATCGCTTTCGAACGATATTGGTTCTGTCATTACCAGCAACTACGAATACCTAGATGTTGGGACCAGCCTTAAAGTGACGCCTTACCTGGGGAATGGCGAAATCATTGGAATGGACATTCAGGAAGAAGTCAGCACGCTTGTCACTCCTTTGGCAACACTGACAAGCACAACGAACACAAGCCCTGGGCCGACGACGCGTTTGAATAGAACGACCACCCGCGTAAATATTCCTAACGGCTATTTTTTAATTATCAGCGGCATGATGCAAGAAGAAATCTCGCGTGAACGTAACCAGGTCCCCTGTCTTGGCGGGATACCAATCCTGGGTGCAGCCCTAAGCGACAAAAACAATACAGATGGTAAGCGGAATTTGATGATTTTCATTCGTCCGCAGATTATCGATACTGAGGAAGACGTCCAAACGATCACGAAACGTCAACAAGACATCTATGATTATAAAAACTGCATGAAGAATTTCGATGAATACGAAGTGTCCGAAGCTTTGGATCTATTTAACATCAGAAATACACTGCATCCTGAAGACACTTATGATTGCGACTGTGAATCCAATAAGGATCATTAGAAATTTACTGATCCTGTTCCCTTGTCTGCTGGGGTGGGGTTGCCACCGTCAGGATTGTGGCTTAGACCCTGATATATCCTATTCGCCGCAACGGTGCCTGATCGAAAAACTCCCCTGCGATTTTCCCAAACTCACAACGCGTGAGCGCTCGCAAGATTGGGGAAAAGAGTTTTATGTAGGGAAATCTTTTGCCAGCGAAATGGACTTCTACCGGGCAATTACTTGCTTCAAGAAAGCCCTCTTTCTACTTCCAAGGGATACTTATGAACGGCAATTCGAGATTGAATATGATATTTTTCTTGCATACTATGTCGCTGGAAAATACCAGGAAGCCGTCGAAGCCTTTGAAGGCAGTCATTTGATCGGTGTCCCCGAAACATTCCCAGCTTTGAACGACCTGCGCACCCTGCTCTATGATGCCTACATCCAAGATAACCGACGGGAACGCGCTAATGTAATGCTGCAGGCCATCGCACAGAATTATACCGAAACGGCTAACAAACTCGTTCTTGAAACAGAGATCAGGGATGGCAACCTTACTGCCATTCCACAGGCTGCATGCAATACACTCGCTGAAAAGGGAGTATGCCGGATGCTTTCAATTTACCATGCAGAAGCCAAGTCAGTGGGTAAGGCAAAGATGTTAAATGCTATCCTGCCCGGTGCGGGATATTATTACGTCGGTCAAAAGAAATCCGCATTGACGTCTTTCCTCATCAACGCCCTGTTTATTGCTGCCTCATACCAATTGTTTGATCGTGGGTATATCCCCGCCGCCATCATTACGACAAGCTTGGAGTGTGGATGGTACTTTGGAGGGATCAACGGTGCCGGGATCGAAGCACAGCAATACAACCGATGCCTCTATGAAAGAATAGGAAAGGAAACCTTAGTGCAAGAGCGCCTGTTTCCCATTTTGATGATCGAATACGGATTTTAGCTGTGATCTATGAAAGTAATGTATTTTCTATCATTTTTGTGGTGTATGACGCTGCAGGCAGATCCTTGGGGAAAGGACGCCGATATAGCGTGCAGAAGGGCTGCATACCCTGAGTCCCCACAACACTGCTCAACACCTTTTTTTGGACAAGCCGGCGAACTTCTCATTAGCTTTCACCAAAATGTAATCTCACCTGCTGATGGCCCAAGAAGCCACTTTATTCCGAGCAGTTCGCAATATACATTAGACGCTATCAGGAAATACGGTTTCTTCGAAGGTGTAAGCATGGGATGCGACCGATTGATGCGCGAGAATAAAGAGCCGTGGGTGTACCGCTACACTATTGACCCCAGCGGCCTTGCCATCAAGTACGATCCGGTGCCTTAGAATACAGTGTACTAAGGGACTGGATCTTTGACGAGAATAGCCTCGGGAGCAGGTTCTGTGGTACTTGCTGGTTGCTTCACTTGTTCATCTTTCTCTGTAGATTGCGCTGCCAAATAACGGGCGTGATGTAAAGCCTTTGCCATATGCTGGTGCGGGCGTCTCTCATCAAAAATAAAAAGATTCTCTTTCCCAATTTGTTCCACCAGGCCGGAATCGCTCAGAACGTCCCAAATCTGCTGTGTCATTCCACAGGCGACCAAATGACGGCCGGATGATTTGAGATACCCATAAAGGTGTTGCAATGCCAAACACACTGTAGCATCGATATCGCGAGCATTTTTCAGTTGCAAGATGATGACGCGTGTGCTGATGTCATCCTCCGCAATGGTTTTCAGGGTGGTTTGAAACAGATCTGCAGCACCGAAAAAAAGCTCCCCTTCAACTTTTATCACACGAATAAGTTTATGTTCATGGGTGGTCGTGAAATCAACTGTTTGCAGCTCTCCACTGTCATCAACGTTATATTCGACAAGCTGGGGGATGGAGGCTTTTTTCAAATATAGGGTGATGGAGATGATCACGCCGACATAGAAAGCCACATCGAGACTTAAAAAAATGCATGACAGCAGCGTCGTCCATAACACAAAAGCGTCTGAAGTCGTGGCTTTTTGACAAAGAAAAAATTGTCGCGGCTGCAAAATAGTAAACGCAGTCACTAACAACAGCGCAGATAAGGCTGCCAAAGGGATGTGCATAATGAGAAAACTGAAGCTGAAAATGATCAGGCCGACAAAGGCCGCATTCATCACTGCAGCAACACGCGTCTGTGCTCCAAGGGAATAGTTCAACCCACTTCGTGACGCACTCCCGGAAACTGGCATGGCCGAAATCAATGAAGAGAGAAGATTGCCAAGCCCTATGCCAAAAATTTCCTGGTTTACTGAAAGACGCTGACCTGAACTCGCCGCTAACGTCTTGGCGACAGAACTCGTTTCCATAATATTCAGCAACGCCACAGCAAAAGCAAAAGGCAGCAGACTGTTCATCAACCCCATGTCAAAATAGGGAAATGCGACATTGGGAATCAGATCATTCAAACGTCCCGTATTGCCAACGAGCATGACATTTTGCCAATGGTCTTGTTGTGCAGCATCTGCCGAAATAAAGCTAACCGGATAGCGGCCTAAAATATGGACTGCAAGGGCAGCCAAAACCAGGGTGATCACTGGAGCCGGAATGGCTTTATCTAGGCGTTTTAGGGTAATTAGCAACGTCAAACACCCGGCGCCCACAAGGGCTGTCGGCCAATGGATTTGCCCCAGATGAGTTGCTAAATAAAAGGCTCTGTCATAAATGGATTGGCCTCCTGAGTTACCTGGAACACCTAAAAAGGTGAATAGTTGATTGACAACAACAGCTAATAAGGTCCCTGTAATATAGGCAATCACTACAGAATGACTCACAAACTGCGTGAGCCGTCCCAGCTTACATCCTGCAGCCAAAATCTGCACAATACCCACTAGCATGGTCAATTGAGTTAAAATTTGCAGAGCCATTATTTCTCTGTCAGCTCCCTCCAATCCACGATAATAGGTAAATAAAATTTCAGCAGTACCTGCCTGGACCAAGATGGCAAGGGCATTGCTTGGACCAACAATAAGATGGCGGGAAGAACCAAAAATCGAGGCAATAATCGAAGAGTAGATGGCGGCAAATATCCCAGCACTCAGTGGTAATCCTGCTAATAAAGCATAGGCCATCGCCTGAGGAACAGTGAGAAGGGCAACAGAAAAAGCGGCAATAGTATCCTGGGAGAATGTACTCCAGGTATATCCTGACAGCTCTTTTTTGAATGATAGAAGAGAAATATCGTCAGTATGTGTCTGATTGTATGACATATGAAATCTCCGTTGCAATCTACAAGATAACGGTATTATGCATTAATAATCAACAGGCTAAAGGGACAGCAATGGAAGGAACGCGCAGCAATGGACAGAACGAGCAGCAACAGAGGGCAATGGACGACCGCTGCCCCCTCTGTTATTTTATTTCCGTTTAAAGCGGCAACAAGGTATAATACTTTTAATAAACCTACCGGTAAAAATAAAATCCATGACTAAAGTACTCAAAGTAGCCGTTGTCGGCCGTCCCAATGTCGGCAAATCAGCATTATTCAATAGAATTTGCAAAAAGAATATCTCCATTGTCGATGAGGCAGAAGGGATCACGCGCGACCGTCTTTATGCCGATAGCGACTTCTTCGGGACCCCTTTTCAAATCATCGATACCGGCGGCATCGACGCCCATTCGAAAGCACAATTTAATGAACATATCAAACGGCAGGCAGAAATCGCCATCGAAGAGGCCGACAGCCTCATTATGGTTGTCGATGCACACATGGGCATCACGACCTTGGATAAAGAGATCTCTGATATCCTTCACCGGACTCACAAACCGGTATGTCTGGCAGTCAATAAGATAGATAACATGTCGCAGGAACACCTGATGTACCAATTTTCAAAATTGGGAATCAGCTCCATGGTTGCAGTTTCAGCTGCACAGGGATGGCATATTGCCGAATTACTTGAAGCTGCTTTTACCAACCTTTCAAAAGAAGATGCCATCCAAGCTGAAGACAACTCAATTGACTTGGCCATCGTGGGACGAGCCAACGTTGGTAAGTCTTCTTTACTTAATTACCTGCTTGATGAAGAGCGCTGCATCGTCAGCCCTATTCCAGGAACAACCCGTGATAGCATCGATGTTCCTTTTACCCAGAATGGCGTCCTCTATAACTTGATCGATACTGCAGGTATCCGACGCAAACAGGCCGAACACGAGGTCGTCGACAAATTCGCAGCAATCCGCACTGAACGCGCCATCGAACGCGCGGATATCTGCCTACTTATGCTCGATGCTCAACAAGGCATTACCCGCGAAGAAAAGAAAATTGCCAATGTGATTGAAGAGTCCGGCAAAGGATGCATCCTCCTGTTTAATAAATGGGATCTTGTCAAAGGTTTTCGCATGGAGCACTGCCTGCAAGGGATTGAAAGCGAAGTGCCTTTCCTTAAACACTGCCCAAAAATATTTATGTCTGCACTGACCGGCAGGAATGTGGATAAAATTTTTCCTGTTATCGAACAGGTACACGCCGACTCCCAAAAGCGGATTTCTACTGGTCAACTTAACAAATTCATCGGATTATGCTTACAGAAAAACCACCCGCCAATGATCATGGGCAAGCGTTTGAGGATCTACTACATGGCCCAAGTGGGCATCCAACCACCGAAATTTGTGGTGTTTGTGAATTTCCCTAATCTTATGACTGAGACGTACAGGAAATATATCTACAACCAATTCCGCGAAGCTTATTCGTTTGAAGGATTGCCCATTGAAATCTACCTGAAAGGGAAAAAACGCAAAGATAAAGGCCCTGGCAGCAGTGGTGAAGAAGATGAATTCCCGCATGAAATTGACGGGGTGCGCAGACCACACGAAAAAAATGTTGTTGAAGATGGCATGGACGACATGGACGAAGCAGACGGGGCGATCGAAGTAGATGACATGGACGACATGGATGACATGGACGGAGCGATCGAAGTAGACGACGAAGAGAATTAAATGCTGTCGCTTCAGCCGTCAAGTCATGTCCAGACTCAAGAAATAAAATAACAGGATAGGCAGGATGGGTAGGATAAGCAGAATACCTTGTAAAGACAACTCGCCAGCCGAAGGTATCCTGCTTATCCTACCCATCCTGCCAA
>JBAWVE010000062.1:0-10860 GCA_037147435.1 Parachlamydiaceae bacterium | reverse complement strand
CATTTTAGTTCCATTTTGAACCATGCCGAAAAAAGAGCAAAAAAGAAAGGGACGTAAGCTCGCAGATTTTTTAACTTTGTTGTGCTACTCAAAACAGCTCCTTTTTGAATTATGCCTCTTTTAGGTCTTTTAGAATTCTTAAGGTTCTTAAGGTTCTTTATACTTCCTTAACGGAAGATAGTTATAACTGGTGGCACGTTGAACAATTCGTTCACATTCTAAAATTTAAGAGGTTTTTATGGTAAGTTATCTTCCAGGGGTTCATCAAATTCCTGATGGACATGTGGCCATTGCGGAACGTTACGGACAGTTTTCTAGAGTGCTTCGTGCGGGTCTTAATTGGGTTAACCCTTTCACAACAGGAGTTAAAGATTTGTCGGAATGGAAGGGAGCTGCCTCAAAGTGTAATTATTTAATGGAAATGACTGAGCAGCAATTGGAAACCAATCATCGTCGTTGTTATACCCGTGACGGTGTGACAGTAGATGCTACAGCGGTTATCTACTATAAAATTTCTGATCCTATCAAAGCCGTTTATCAGATCGATGTCCTTCCACGCTCTCTCCAAGATGTTTGTTTGCAGGTATTAAGAACCGAGATGGGGAAGCACAGCTTTAGCGAAGTTTTTTCCGATAGAATTGTAATCAGTCAAAATATTACGAATGAATTAGCTGCAAAAGTTAATCAGTGGGGTGTCACTTTGACGACAGTTGAAGTGGGTAGATTGGATTGTGATGATGAAATGAATAGAGCGATGCAGAAAAAAAGAGTGGCGGAATCAGAAAGGGATGCGGCATTGGTTGTGACGGAATCAGCAGCATCAAAGCAGATGAAAGAAGCTGAAACCGAGCTTAAGGTGAGTGAAATACGTGATAAGATTAAACAAAAAGAAGCTGAGACTGCGGCGGCAGCGGAAAAAATTGATGCTCTGTCAAAAGCAGAGGCTGTAGTCATCGCCGCTGAGGCAAACGCCAAAGCCCAGATAGCACAAAATCAGACAATAGCTGATCTTGCCGCAAAAATTGGGTCTGAATTGGCCGCAAAGATTTTTAACGTGAGTCAAGCATCTAAGAACTTACTTGAGTTTGCGAAGAATCCAAATAATAAGATTATTGCCCTCCCAAGTGATCTAAAAGGGATGGTTAATTTTGGTTTGGATGGCGTTTAAATTTTATTAAATAAAAAAATGGAGATATAAATAAATGAATACACAACCTTTTTTTGGAAATGTTCCACCATCAATGGGGCCGATTCCCCCTTGTGCAACGTCTTATGCGCCGCCTGTGAACTGCGCTGTTGATTCGCAAAAAATTGCGTTGATCAATCAACTGGGTAATTTTACGATGAATTGTAATGCTGTTCTCAGCGATTTGCAGTCCGCAAGTTCTATGGAAATGTGCGATGCTTGGACATCGAATTATTCCTTCATGGGAAGTATTGTCACCAACATGTCATATAACCAAAACATGGCCGTGGCAGGTAAGGTTGATGCCTTACGACGCGATGCAGAGATGATCAATGGAGCGTTAATGAGAAGTGGAATTTTCTCTTCTATGCCGATGGGGTCCACATTACTTAGCACAGACTTTTCAGGTTCTGAAATTAAACGTGCAGAAAATGCTGAACATAATTTTTTCATGAACTTATTCACGTCCAACGCGTATAGCTCGATGGCTAGCACGAATACAATGCAGCAGATCAATTGGACAATCCATAGAGTCAGCAATGTTCGAGATCAGGCCAGTCGGATTCAAAATATGCTTGGGTTTGCCAATGCTGGATATGGCCTAAACGGGCATACCCTTACTGCTGGCAGTTGTTGGTTCTAATCCATGCTCCTTTTTGGGCAAAAAACATGATTTAAATGGCATGGTTCAAATGAAGGTAACACTTTTGGATGGCCAAGATCACCTGAACTAAGAGGATTTTCAGTCAAAAAAATAAAATAACAGGATTGGCAGGATTGGCAGGATGGGTAGGATAAGCAGGATGCCTTCGGTTGTTCGCAGCTTTCTCGAAACACGTTCTTTTTTAGAATGCCAGGCAGTTCTTGCCGGCTTAATCGAAACCGATCGTTCTGAGTAAAGGCAGGGACGACAGGCAGTTTGAAGTCGATGACACAGTTTCTGATTGAAAAGCCAGCGCCGTTCGGCATTCGTATCTCCCAACATCCTCTATCATTCCACGATCGAATTCTGTCAGTCCCCCTTTATTTGATTAGCCAATTACCGCGTCTAATTATGGAGCTTCTGCCGGTTTGTCGGCTATGACTACCTTTTTGCTCAGTTCCAGTTCGCCCGCGAGAGTTTCGATGCTGCATCAATTTCTTTGGCAGTAGCTGGCGCTATTGCCTCATCAGAAAGTAGAGGATCTAAAGCCTTTAGGCCGTCTGAAACGCCGTTTGAAGGAGTATTCCCTGCCGGTGGGTTGGCAGCCTCGGGGTGTTCTGAGGACGGTGTGTTCTCGTATTCTCTGTAAGCTGAGCAAATACTTAAAAATGCAGCGTTCAGAACACGAGGGTATACAAGAGCCTTAAAGGAGGTTTCTATATATCCTGTTTCATAACCAAAAAAATCGTTGGTAACCGATTTAGTACAAAAAATAGATAAACCAATTAGTGATAAATTGCCTAAAATGTGAAAATACGGTTTTTGATCGTCACGGATTACTAAAAACTTTTTTTGTGCGTTGTATTCATGAAAACTCGGCATCACTCTTTCAGCTAATAAACACATAAGGGGTTTTGCCACGGAATATACAGCTGGGACGATAGCGTCGGTGGTACTGAAGACAGGTGAGTGTAGCGAGATCAACCTGACGGTAGCTCCGCCCAGGAACCCTAATAGGCCCGAATTAATCCCACTAGTTATTTTTTGTTTGAATTTTTGATCAACCGGTGTTGCAGCTGCGGGTGCTATAGGCGTTGTTGTACACGACATGAAATTTCTCCTTCGATGGATTATTGATAAAAAAAAGGCAGTTTACCAATGAATAATTAAGATTACAATAAGATAAAGAAATTTGTCGTTGTCTAAAGGTGTCAATTAACTATTTTAGTTTTTATTAGACTTGGTTTATCGGTTTTGGAAAACCATTGTCTGCACAAAAAATTTGCTTTGATCACTTTTTTGGTCATCCAAACCGATAGATAATCATCGCTACCAAATCACACTTTAAACATCTTAAATATTTTGTTGATACTTGTCGGACTACTAGTGAGTAAGGGGGGGAAGCAGCTTGTTTTTGCATTTCAAATGCATTTTCTGTATTCTGGCTATGAATAGGAACTCCAGCTTAGAGAGAGAATATATATGGAACAGCCGACACATACACCCAAACAATTCGATGTTGCCGTAATAGGTAGCGGACCTGGAGGCTATCCTGCTGCAATTAAGGCAGCGCAGAACGGGAAGACTGTCGCCCTTATTGAAGCTAATGAGATGGGCGGTACTTGCCTTAATAGAGGATGTATTCCCTCAAAGACGCTCATTGCCAGCGCTGAAGTCCTTCATAAAATTCAGGATGCTGAGGAGCTTGGCATTGTCGTCGGTAGTGTTCAGTTCGATTATTCGAAAATGGTCGACCGAAAGGATCAGGTTGTTGGAAAAATACGGAAAAGTCTTGAAGGACTGATTGCAGCAAATAAAATTACAGTGTTCCATGGATACGGCCGCTTCGTTTCACCCCGTGCCATTAAAGTTATCGGAGAAGACAATGTTGAGATTTTCGCTGATACAGTGATTATAGCGACGGGGTCGGAACCAAGAAATATACCTGCATTCCCCTTCGACTTTAAGAAAATCCACAGCTCGACTTCTCTTCTGGAATTACGTGAGTTGCCAAAAAAACTCGTCATTGTAGGCGGAGGGGTCATTGGATGTGAGTTTGCCTCCCTTTATGCTATTCTAGGAGTCGAAGTCACAATTGTTGAAATGATGCCTCGCATTATCCCCATGGAGTCTGAAGCCATTTCTATAGCACTCACTAAGGCTTTTGAGAAAAAAGGCATAAAGATTGACACCAACGTGGTTGTTGAACAGATCGACACATCGGGTAAAGGTGTTAAAGTCAAATTGGCCGGAGGTAAAAGTATCTCCGCGGACATCGCTTTAGTGGCTGTTGGGCGGAAACTGAATACCTCTGATATCGGTTTGAATAAAGCCGGGGTGTTGGTTCAAGATAGTGGAATGATTCCTGTAAATGATCAAATGGAGACTAATGTTCCTGGTATTTATGCCATCGGCGACATCGCTTCCAAATGGTGGTTGGCTCACGTGGCAACCCACCAGGGCCTCGTCGCGGCTAATAATGCGACAGGACATCCGATGCGTATGAATTATAATGCCATTCCTTCAGTCATTTTTACAAAACCGGAAATAGCCTCGGTCGGGCTGTCGTTAAGTCAGGCCCTTGAAAAAGGCTACCGCGCAACACTGGGGACGTTTCCCTTTCAGGCTCTTGGTAAGTCACAGACAGCTCTGCAGACCGATGGTTTTGCACAGATCGTTTTAGACAAAACAACGGGGCAGGTTTTAGGAGCTCAGGTTGTTGGTTATGAAGCGTCCAGCATGATTGCAGAAATGGCGATTGTGATTGCCAATGAATTAACTGTAGAGTGCATCACAGAAACAATCCATGCACACCCAACAATTGCTGAAGCGTGGATGGAAGCCGCCTTTATTGGAGCTGATACTCCCTTACACTGGCCCCCAAAACCTGCAAAGATAGCAGCATCCAAGGTATAACATGTTAGAGGCGGAGCACTTTAAAACATCCTTTAACCCAGACATGGCAGTTTCTAAGTTAAAAGCCAAGGCGAACCGTTTGAACATATTGCCTGCTAATCCTGAGCAAAGTAATGCAGAGGATGTTGTCGGTCCTGGGCGTTTTCCTTCTTGGCTTCACCGCAGCCTGCCAAAGGGGTCGGATCTGTGGAAAACGGGACATGTTATTCAGGAAAATCGACTCCATACAGTGTGTGAAGAGGCTAAATGTCCGAACCTCATGGAGTGTTGGTCAAAAAAAACGGCGACATTTCTGGCGATGGGCAAAGAGTGTACCCGGAACTGCGGATTTTGCGATATCGACTTCACTAAGGCGCCAAAACCCTTAGAAGAAGATGAGCCGGAGAGAATAGCCGATTCTGCAAAAAAACTCGGATTGCGCCATGTAGTCATCACCATGGTGGCACGTGACGACCTGCCCGATGGCGGGGCGAGTCACATTGCCAGAATTGTCAGGGAAATACGCCGTCAGGTTGAGGAGATCACAATCGAACTCCTGACATCTGATTTTTTTGGAAATACCGATTCTTTGGACATCGTGCTTGATTCCCAGCCAGAAATTTTTAACCATAACATTGAGACTGTCAGGTCCCTGTCACCGCGTGTCCGCCACACAGCTACTTATGAACGGACATTATTCGTTCTGGATTATGCAAAAAAACATCGACGGTCTCCCCAGATGCTGGTCAAGTCAGGGATCATGGTCGGATTGGGAGAGTCAAGAAAAGAAGTCGAGGAAACAGTGCACGATTTGGCGCGTGCGGGGTGTGATGTCGTGACAATTGGACAGTACTTGCAACCCAACCAACGGAAGCTGCTTGTTAAGGCGTTTGTCCACCCCGATGAATTTAAACACTATGAAGAATTCGGCCACTCAATTGGCATCTCCCATATGTACTGTGGACCATTTGTGCGTTCCAGCTACAATGCCAATCTGACAATTATACAGGCCAATAATAAAATACGCAGGATTAATAGCGAGTAATTTTATGGAAAAACATGAATATGATGATGATTACGAAGACTTCCCAATAGCCTACTCGATTGACAATGCCATTTTGATGCATCGTGATGCCCATTTTGGCGGAGACTTTGCCACGATGCTTCGTTATTACAAAGAAGGTGGTTCTGGCGTTGATCAAGATTTCGATATCGAACGCATTGAAGAGCTTGCCAGAATGGAACGCGCACAGGGAAGTGATCTGGCTCCCCTGATGTTATCCGGAGCAGAAGCCGAAAAAGTTGCGGATGCTAGAAAGGCCTACAGGGACCTGCGCGAGCTTTGTGAAAATAACACTAGCAAATCTCCAGTTGCCCGGCTCATTGCGGAGTTGGTTTTATCGGAATCGGAAGAACTTCCTGCAGCTATTCAGGCTGTTGTTGCAGAAAAAACTGCGATTGTTCCTGCATTGATTGACTTGATGCGCAGTGAAGAATTTCACGATCCTCTATTTCCCGGTTATGGGGATGCCCCAGCCCTTGCAGCAGAATGTCTCGGGTTGATTGGCGACAAACGTGCGATTATCTCGCTGTTTGAAGCGATTGGAAATGAGGATTTCTTTAATGAAGATATCGTTTTTGATGCCTTGAAAGCGATCGGAGCACCGGCAAAAGAATTTTTATTGAGAGTTTTGCACAGCCGCCCGATTACCGGTGACAATGAGCGTGCCGCCGTAGCATTGATGAAATTCCGGTACGACCCTGAAGTCGCTACAGCGTGTTTAAAGATGCTGCAGGAGATCGATCTCAATAAATATCTTCCACTGGCTACCTATCTAGTTCTGGCCTGTGAGGGGGTGTCTACACAGCAGGAAAAAGATACTCTACGTTCCTTTGGAGACAATCCCTCAACCCCAAAGACTCTGCGCCTGGATATCGCCGCCGTCTTAACACACCTACATTAGTACACTGTCAAGCACAAATTGATACGTTGGGCTGCGCCAAAGCCCCGCGGTTTGCAGTTCGAAAATGGGGTAGTATGAGGCAATACAACCCCATTTTCGAACAGCGAACCCCGGGGCTTTGGCGCAGCCCAACGTATCATTTTGTGCTTGACGGTGTACTAATACACTGTCATCAATTAGTTATTCGATAGATACCCAATTTTCAATCTTAAGTTTTGGTATTCTTGAAAATTCTTTTACATTATTGGTTACAAGTATTAAGTCAGTAGCTAAAGCGTGGGCTGCGATCCATAGATCATTATTTCCTATGAGTTTCCCCTGTTTTTCTAATTTACTTCGAATTCTTCCATAATGTTCACCCACATCAGTAGAAAGTGGAATTGGTGGTATCAAACCGGCCAATTCTTCCAAAATGTGGAGTGTTTTTTTTGGATGATGGCTTTTTTCTGCCCCATATAACAATTCACCAAAAGTTATAGTCGACATGCCAACTTCTCCAACAGAAAGCTGCTCAAATTTCTCAAGGACGCTTGCTGGTCTTTGTTTGGTTATATAAATACAAATATTGGTATCCAATAAATATCGTAATTTCATTAGAATAAGTCTCTGTCTTGAGGTAAAGGATCTATTCTTCCTTCAGCGAAAAAATCCTCCGGCAAATTAGATAGCAATTCAAAAGCCCTAGTGAGTTTTGTTGGAATCGGCCTTAAAATAAGATCGCCATTGCGTTTGAAAATTTCAACCAAGTTTGTGTCAAATTGAAGATCTTTGGGTAATCTTACGGCTAGAGAATTACCACATTGAAATATTTTTGCTGTACGCATAGACTTCCTCCATCTGTATATACCATTAGTATATACAATATTTAGTTAAATATTCAACAAAAAACCAACACAATAATCGGGGCTATGCCCGACATGAGGTGAAATGAATGGCGTTGATTCAATGGTTGGAGAAGATCGAGTTTTGTTATGTAAGAATGCGCCGGAGAATCTCACAGAAGAAGATTAGGGCGGAGACAACGACGATGCTAACGAGCAGCCACTTTCCACCCCATACGGTATAAAGACCTTTCTTTTTTAGATAGTAGCGACCATTCCATATCATGATGACAGGAATGATGCCGCTGATGACCGTATCACCGATGCCTCCCGACATTTCAAGCGCTGTAATGAAAGCCCTTTCAAAATAAATTGCGAGAAGAAGGGAAGGGGCGAAGACGATGATGCAGAATAAAATCTTTTTGACGGCCGCATTCATAGGTACGGTAATCGTGTCTCTAAGGAAATCAAACAGTGATAGTGAGATACCCAGAAAAGAGGTTGACAGGGCAAAAAAGGCAAAAAATTGCGCGATGGCTGAGAGGAACGGGTTATTTAGAGCGTAATGGAGACATTCGGTTGCGGGAATATCGCATTGAAATGCCTCTTGCAAACTATGTTCTCCTACATGAGGAACTGATCCAAGAACGATGAACATCCACATAAAATAGACAACAAAAGCGATGGATGTGCCAAAAATAATAGCCTGACGCACAGCTCGTGGATTGCGATCTAAATAAGGGACAATTGTGGGTACAATCCCAGGAAAACTGAATGTCGTGAGCATCAATGGAAAGAGAAGAAACCAGTGAATGTTCCACTCTTGCCTCAACAAAAAAGGGCCATTGATGCTACCAGTGGAGGTAGCGATCAGCATGACATAAGCAAAAATCATGCTGAAGAACATTATTGTATTTGTTCTTTCGACAAGACGATGTCCGAGGAATAAAATCATGCTGAAAACAAGGGAAAAAGCACAGATTCCCAACATGTTCTCATACGATTGGTCGAAAAGTTGATTCACAACAAAAATAATCTCTTTGCCTCCACCGGACATATAGGCAATTAAAGAGGCGTAACAGATAAACAAATAAGTTACCCAGCAAACAACTCGCCAAAAAGGAGACAGGAGTTCGGCAGACAATGTGTTTAAGTGAGCCTTTTCTTTCATCCATAAAGTGGCTTCCAGATACATCAGTCCCGTAAATGTCATGAAGATGCAACACACCAACATGACGAGTAATGAGGGAATAAACCCAACAGGGCCGCCGGAAATGGGCAATGCTAGCATTCCCCCGCCAATACATGTCCCCGCAATCAGAAGGGAAGCACTAAGCGTTCGGAAGGTACTCACTGGTTTTGAAGTAGAAGATTCCATTTTTAATTCTATTTTTTAATGTACAAAGTCGAGATAATACCAAATCTCTGGATAACAAACCAAGTGGAATGATGAAGATTTTTTATTTTTTAGCTGTTTTTTTTCTGCACATAGGATTTTGTTCAGCAACTTTCACCATTTCATCTAAAGATATTCAGTTAATTGGTGAAAAAATCTGGGAAAATGAATGTGGAAAAAAAATTGAGGGGTTAACTCACTGGAATAATGGAGAGGACTTCGGATCTTTTGGCATCGGTCACTTCATCTGGTATCCTGAAGGGAGGCAAGACCGATTTCAAGAGACTTTTCCCGGTCTGCTGACTTTTTTAGAGTGTCAGGGGATTGCACTGCCTCTATGGTTAAAAGAATCTAAAGGATGCCCTTGGCGCTCCAGAGACGATTTTTATGAAAATACCCAGAGTCCTCAAATGACAACATTAAGGCAAATTCTTTTTGAGACAAGACATTTGCAAGCAATGTTCATTACCATACGCCTGGAAAAATCGTTCCCCGAAACGATAAAAAATCTGCCGGATGGTAAGAAGCAACATCTCGGTCTCGTGTTCTCCAAATTAGCTTCTGATCCTCAAGGGCTTTATGCCCTGATTGATTATACCAATTTCAAAGGAATGGGGTCTTCCCTAAAGGAATCATACAATAACCAGGGGTGGGGCCTTCTTCAGGTCCTGGAACGTATTCCTGCTTCTTCAGATCATGTGGTCTCTGATTTCATTGTTGCAGCCAAACAACTATTGACGTTGCGCGTCCATAATGCGCCCCCTGCGCGGCATGAAGAAAAATGGCTTAAAGGCTGGCTCAACCGTATCGACACATACGGGACTGGAAAATAAGGGCAAGATGCAAAGTTCAGCCTTGATCACCTTTTCGGTCAGAGTTTTACATCCTGCCTATCCTGTAAAACTCCCTCACACAACACGCCGTCATACAAATGAAGCCATTCTGCAAAATTCTGACCGCAAGTTTTCACTGTAAAGGTGATCAAGGCCCAAAGTTTTTTATTAATCAATATAACGCTGCACTATCGGGAATTGTCGACCGATGGAAAAAGATTTTTCAGAGATTCTTAAACCCGGAGGGCTTTGCCGCCGCTTGTACTCATTGCGATGGATCCGTGAGATTAGATCATCCACAATAGGTCTTGGATAGTCAAATTTGACCGCAATGGCTTCTGGTGAAAGATATTCTTCAATGTATGCCAGGAGGACGTTATCGACAATTGAGTAATCAGGGAGGGAGTCGGTGTCTTTCTGATTAAGTCTCAGTTCGGCTGAAGGGGGTTTATGGATGGTGTTCCACGGAATCACTTCATCCTTGCGATTGATCCAATGGGCCAAAGCGTATAATTGCTGTTTGGTAACATCACTGATGACGGCCAATCCACCGCACATATCTCCATAGAGAGTTGAATACCCCATCGCCAGTTCGCTTTTATTTCCTGTGCTGAGGACGATATGTCCTGATTTGTTCGAAAATGCCATCAGGATCATCCCGCGAATGCGTGCCTGCAGATTTTCTTCTGTAATTTCATTGCGGATGTTCCCTAAGGCCGGACTAAGTAAATCGAGATAACTTTCTAAAGGCCCTTCGATAGGAATTTGGCATGTGTTAAAGCCGAGTGTTTTGGCGAGTTGTTCGGCGTCGGTAATGCTTCCTGGAGAGGAATAACGTGAGGGCATGAGTACTCCTAAAACATTCTCCTTGCCAAGTGCTGCTACGGCAATGCAGGCAACCAGTGCGGAATCGATGCCTCCAGAGAGTCCTAGGCATGCTTTCGTGAATTTTAATTTGTGGAAGTAGTCTTTAAGACCAAGAATTAAAGCGCAAAAGAGTTCTTCATTTGTGTCTATGGAGTATTTTATTTCTTTTTTTTCAGCAGACAAATCGACAATCAGACTGTCTTCCTCAAATGCCAGAGCGACATCAGTCAGGCGACCTTGGCTATCGACGCATAG
>JBAWVE010000061.1:0-10894 GCA_037147435.1 Parachlamydiaceae bacterium | reverse complement strand
TTCGTTCAGGTGATCATGGCCATCCAAAAGTGTTACCTTCATTTGAACCATGCCAGAATGTTCTTTGTCGGAACGGAACACAACCCATCGCACTTTCACGCCTATTACGGCGATAATTCTGCTGTATTTGCAATCGACACCCTTGAGGTGTTAAAGGGAAATCTTCCTCCCAGAATAAAAGGACTCGTCGTCGAATGGGCGGAGATTCACAAGGATGAGTTGAAAAAAAATTGGGAGCTATTGAAAAAAGATAAGTTCCATAAAATTAAACCGTTGGTTTAGCTATGAGAGTAAGAAAAGCCGAATACGTTAAAGATTACACAATAATTTTGCAGTTTAGCGACGGAATTACCAAAGTTGTCGACTTTAAACAATTCATGGATAGCCAAAGAAAACTCATTATTCCACTATGGGACGCTGAATATTTCAAACGTTTTTTTGTTGATGAAATAACCATATGCTGGCCCAACGGCTTAGACTTTAGTCCCGACCTCTTATATGAAGCCGGAAAAGAGATTCGAGAGCAGAAGAAGCAAGTAAAATCTCAGCCAAAAAGAATTAAGCATCAATCTATTGCTACCACCGCAAAGAAACGAAGGACAATCGTAAAAAAATAATTCATAAGGGGAGTTTTTCCACTCGCTCTATGGCTCAAAATAAATTATCTTTCATCCACTGCAATGCTTTTTTGATAATGGATTCATCAACATGGGTACAGTATTCAGAACCGCATGCCTGTACCTTTCCTGGTGCATTGATGATGACAAACCGGGGTTGTCCCCTGAGTGATTTTTTATCTAATATCATGGCATCCAGAAGGGTTTGTATGGGAAATAGGGAAGGAATCCGTAAGGGAAGGTCGTACTGAATCAGGACATTTTTGATTCTGTCGAAGGATTGCTGATCAAGCGCTCCAAGTTGTAATGAGAGATAACTTTCAACAAGGAGTCCGATGGCTACAGCTTCGCCATGGGAAAGTGCGTACTGGGTTAAACGTTCGAGGGCATGTCCAACAGTGTGGCCGCAATTCAAAAGATGCCGTTTTCCTTCACCTTTTTCATCTTGTTCTACGATTTCTTTTTTGATGCGGCAATTTTCAAAAATAGCCTTCTCCAAAACATCAGAATTAAGGTCTAAAAGCTGCCTGGAATGTGTTTCAAGATATTCGAACAATGTGCAGTCAGCGATTAAGCCGTGCTTAATCATCTCGACAACCCCTATGGCAATTTCTTTTTTAGGCAGACTTGCAAGTGTGCATATATCGATAATGACTTTTTTTGGCTGGTAGATACACCCCAACATGTTTTTTCCATGCGGGACATTCACACCGGTCTTGCCCCCTATGCTTGCATCAACCATTCCCAATAGTGAGGTAGGGATCATCACAAGAGGAATGCCTCTGCAATACGTTGCAGCAATATACCCTGCAATATCTGTCACGACTCCGCCACCCACAGCAATCACACAGGTGTCACGACCCAGTCCCTTTTCAAAAAGTTGATTCTCTAAGTGTTCTTTGGTTGCCCGTGTTTTGTTTTGTTCACCATGTTCAAAGGAAAATAGATGACTTTCCAAACCAGAAGACGACAGGGTCTTATGCAGCTGCTTTCCGTATAATTGAGCCACCCTATCATCTGTGATAAGGGCAAACCTTGAAGCTAGTGTCTGCAGGTATTGTGCTTGATGGTTCAATATCCCGCTGCCGATTTCAATTTCATATTGACCTGGGGAATGGGGAATTTTACAGATTAATTTATTCGTCGTGGCTGTCATAATTTCACACATCTGTTTAAAAGGATTGCATCCACTATTACCAGAGCGGCCATTGCTTCAACAACCGGGACGGCACGAATGGCAACGCATGGATCGTGCCTTGATCCTTCGGGGTGCTTGAAAGATGCTGGCTCTCCCGTTATTGTGAGTGTCTCTTGTGCGTGCATGATACTTGATGTGGGTTTAAATGCGACTCTTCCAATCAGTGGCATGCCTGTGGAAATCCCGCCTAAAGTCCCTCCTGAATGGTTTGTTTGCATCTGCACTTTTCCCGCATTCTTGGTAAATATGTCATTGTGTTCCGACCCTTGCATGGCTACCGATCGAAATCCTGATCCTATCTCAAATCCCTTGGTTGCTGGCAAACTCATCATGGCGTGCGCCAAATTGGCTTCTAATTTCCCATAAATCGGATCCCCAAGGCCTGGTGGAATCGATAATATCACAAATTCAACCATTCCACCCAGGGAATCCCCTTCAATTTTTACTTTTTCTATTAATGCGGTCATTGCAGAAGCTGCTTCTCTATCAGGGCAAAATACAGGGCTTTGATGGGTTAGTGTACGAATGTGCTCAAAATTGACAACATCAATGATCGCTTCAATGTTTCCAATTTGCTTGATATACGCCAGTAATTGAATGCCATTGTGCTCTAAAAACTTCTTAGCAACTGCCCCTGCAGCAACACGGCAGGCTGTTTCACGTGCCGATGAACGACCGCCTCCACGGTAGTCAAAAACACCGTATTTTTCCAAATAGGTATAATTGGCATGCCCCGGCCTTAGTAAATCTTTGATCGGCTCATATTTGCTCGAATCGACATCTTGATTTAGAATCATGAGGCAGATGGGGGCTCCAGTTGTTTTGCCTTTAAATACTCCCGAAAGAATTTCCGCTTGATCGGTTTCTTTCCTGGGCGAGGTGTGAGGAGTTCTTCCTGGTGCTCGTAAGGCTAAGGCGGCATTGATCTCACTGGCATCAATCTCAAGACCTGCAGGGCATCCATCAATGACAACGCCAACTGCTTTGCCATGGGACTCTCCCCAGGTTGTGATTTTAAATATATTACCGAATGAATTACTTGCCATGTTTCCTATTCTTTCGAGCAGCGTTCTGCAATTTCTTCTGCAATTTCTGCTGCAGATTTGTTTTCGACTTCAACGACTTGATCTGCATATTTCAGATAAAGGGGCTGGCGGAAATGGTACAGGGATTCTGCCTCTACCTTATTTTCAAACAAAGGCCGTGACGTATCATGAGCCAGGCGTGCGGCTAGTGTGTGAAAGGCTGTATTCAAAAAAAATACTTTTCCACTACGTTTTTTCAGGTAGTCCAGAATAATTTTATTGTGGACAACGCCTGCTCCGGTTGAAATCACTTGATTGTCCATGGCTGCGTATTCCTGGGCAATCGAAATTTCTGTTTCACGCAATAATAATTCCCCGCCTTTGGCAAAAACTTCGTGCATACTTTTGGCGTTGGTTTTTTGTAACACAACTTCATCCATTTCAAGTAACGGCCATTGAAGAAGAGGACTCAACTTTTTTGCTACAGTGGATTTTCCGGAACCCATGAAGCCAATCAAAATAATTTTCATAGTGCTCTCAGCTTATCCCAAAACATTGGAAATGTCTTATTGACAACTTCAGGGTGACAGATCTTCATGCCCGGCAGCCTTGTACCTGCCACGGCAAAGGCCATGGCCATGCGGTGATCACCGTAGGTGTCGATCGTTGCTGCACGGGGATCACCGCCATAAATTGTGAGGGTGTCGTACGTGTCTTCTGTTTTGATTCCCATTTTCCCCAATTCCTTTTTCAGGGCTTGCACGCGTTCGGTCTCTTTCGATCGTAGTGAGCGCACACCAGAGATTGTTGTGACTCCATGTGCAAATGCAGCTAGTACAGCCAGTGTTTGCACCTGGTCAGGGCAATCTTCCATATCAAGAAATAAAGGAAGAATTTGTTTCCCAATGATTGTGATTCCATCATCACTCATCATAATCTGATTGCCCATCCTTTCCAGGATATCTAAAAACTTTCGGTCTGCTTGGGCTGAAAGTGGATTTAGATTTTTTAGAGTCATTGTGGATTGTGTCAATGCCGCCAGTGCAAAAAAATACCCTGCACTGGAAAAATCCCCTTCAATCACGTAGCGGTCTTTTTGATAAAGCTGTGCGGGTGGAATGTGATACCCCCCATCCTCCATTTGTACAACATCTATTCCCGACTCACGCATCGCACCGACTGTCATGTCGATATAGGGTTTGGAAATGACTACACCACGAAAGCGGATTTTAATGCCATTCAAGAATAATGGAGCGATCATCAATAGTGCTGAACAAAATTGACTGCTCATCGATGCATCGATCGTGACTTCACCACCAGAGCATAGTAATAAAGAATCAATTTTTAAGGGGGGCTGTCCGTCTTTTTCAAGATATTCTATCTTGGCTCCAAGCTGGCGCAAAGCCTCAACTAAATCTTTAATCGGTCTTTCGTTAAGACGGATGCTTCCTTTCAATATCTTGACGCCGGGAATCATACACAGCATCGGTAACAAAAAACGTAGAGTTGTTCCGGAATCTTTGGCAAATAGTTCGTATGACCGATTCTGGATAGTCGAAATATCATCTTGAACTAGGATCTGTTCGGGCGACGTTTCCACTCGAAGTCCTAAGGTCCTCAAACAGGCGATCATTGCCTCCGTATCTTCACTGTATAACGGATTGCAAAGGGTCACGGGCCCTTTAGTAAGAGCTGCCATGACAAGTGCCCGATTGGTGTAGCTTTTCGATCCGGGGATGTCAATCGTCGCGGTTACCGGCTTGTCAAATGCTGTGATTTCAACAATGTTCATTATACAAGGTAGGTTACAGAATTAAGTTGTCCCTGTAGTCTAAACGTTTAGGTTATTGTTCTACCATAACTCTTTAAGGAGTGATGCAAATATACAGGACCGTCCCCTGTCTATTTCTCAATTTGTTAACCACTCATCTACAATGGCCTGAAAGAGGGCGTCCTTTCAATTTTTGGTGCGTCTAAGAGCTCGACTAGTCGAGCAATATGAAAATAACGACAAGTCGCGCGCACTCTAAATTTTCCGTCACTACTAACTCCGACCTATATTTAGGTTGGGAAAAATCGAAAACTGGTCTAAGCTAAAAAGTAAAATCTAATTGAAAGGAGTTTACCAATGACAATCAGCGAAAATATTAACGAAGGGATTAAAGAGGCTATGCGAAGTCAAAACCGGATAAGGCTTGACACCTTGCGTATGCTCAAATCAAAAATATTGACCGTTGATGCGCGGGGAAACGTCCCGGATTCAGAGATTTTGAAGCTTTTTAAAACCTACTACGGAAACCTTGTGGAAGCTCGAGATCAAGCTCAAGCGGCTAATCGCCCTGAAATGGTTGAGAAATTAAAATGCGAACTGGAGATCGTTCAGGAGTTTTTACCTAAAGCTCTTTCTGTCGACGAAACCAAAAAAATTATAGAGCAAGCTATTATTGACTCAGGCGCCAAGAACAAAAAAGATTTTGGCCTGGTAATGAAAAGCGCGATGAAACTCAACAGCGCCGTTGATGGAAAATTAGCCAAAGAATTGGCCGGTCAATTATTGCCCGATTAAAGGAATGTATAAGTACGCGTTCACGGGGGTAGGGGGTAAAGTCCATTCATGTCCATTCTGATGGTTAATATATGGGGGTCAATATATCCAAACCTATGAATAATCTACTTAAAGTAGTTTCAGGCTTGGACAAAAAACAGGAGAAATCATAAGCTCAAAAAATAAAGAAAACTTTAAGGGGTCGATGGAAAAGCTGTACACCTGTTCTGACATTTTATGTTGTTTGGAAAACGGAGCTCCAAATCCAAAAGCCTTCAACGATCGTTCCGGGGAGGGGTGGCAGTCAATGTCTACCCAGAGTTTTTTGGAGTCTGTCCGTTTTGTCGCTCTTGGCCTCTGTTCTGTTGGAATGGGAAGCGGTGATCGGGTGGGGATTTACACCAATCCATCGATTCAATGGACAATCGCCGACTTGGCAATCATGGTTGGTGGAGGGGTCTCTGTTCCGTTATTCGTCAATATCGCAGAAGATAATTTTGTCTACCAGGTAACAGAGACGCAACTCACCCTCATCTTTATTGAAGGTGTCGACCAGTGGGATCTGTTTCGGCGGCATGAATCGTTGATTAAAACTGCCATTGCCGTTGGGGAAATCCCCCATGATCTCAGGAATAAAGCAAAAATTATTCCCTTTTCTGATCTTGTTGAGAGGGGTAGACAGTTGGACCACAGTCAACCTAAACTCTACCAACAGCTGCGGGAAGCTCTTCAATCCAGTGACTTAGGTGCTATTATCTACACAAGCGGAAGCACAGGGGTTCCCAAAGGAGTGGAATTGACTCATGGCAACCTCACGTGTGTTCTGAACTTTTCCAAATTTCATTGGGATATTAAAAAAGACCGCTATCTCAGCGTTTTGCCCTTAGCACATGTTTTCGGCCACTGCATCAACTTGTGGGTGATCGCCTGGGGAGCTAGTGTTTATTATTCAAATGATTATAAGAACCTGGGCGCTATTTGCCGCGAAGTTAAGCCTACAGCGATTGTCGTCGTCCCACGTCTCCTGGAAAAAGTGTATTTAAGAATGATCGAGCAGATTCATACTGCACATGGGATCAGGAAATCCATTGGAGAGTGGGCGTTGAAATTGGCTAGAAAGGAGCATCCCTCGTTCCTTGAAAAAATGCTCAAACCAATCGCTGATCTACTTCTATTTAGAAAGCTTCGCCGTGCCCTTGGCGGTAAGATCCGCATCGTCATTTCTGGAGGGGCTGCCCTTAGTCCCCATTTGCAGCGTTTTTTCGACACAATCGGTGTCCCTATCTACGAAGGGTGGGGTCTCACAGAAGCTTGCCCTGTATGCGTCAACGTGCCTGGCCAAAAGAAAGTGGGGTCAGTCGGACTTCCCCTTCACGACCAAACCGTTGCAATCAGTCCGCATGGGGAAATACTCATTAAAGGAACCCTAGTCACTAGTGGCTACTACAAACATCCTGAGCTAACTGGGGCAACCTTTGACCGGGATGGATGGTTTCGTACAGGCGATAGGGGTTCGATTGACCGGGATGGATTTCTCACAATTAGTGGACGGATAAAAGAGCTCTATAAAACGTCGACAGGGGAATATGTCGCGCCAGTGCCGATTGAGCAGGCTATAGGACATTACCCGCTGATTGAGATGTCGATGATCGTTGCTGATGGTCGCAAATTTACTTCCTGTCTGCTTTTTCCCAACCTCGAGATGTTGGCGCGGATCAAGTCACAGAAAGATGCTGAAGGTACCAGCAACGAGGCCTTCCTGCAAAGCGACTACATCCGGGGGGAAATCGACAAACTTTTGGGTGAAGTCAATAAACACTTAAACCATTGGGAACAGGTACATGCCTACCGTTTCATCCTGGATCCTTTGACGGTTCAAACCGGAGAACTCACCCCATCGATGAAGATCAGGCGTGAGGTTGTGGCAAAGAAATACAAACGATTAATTGATGAGATGTATCACGAGGAGATAGAATGAAAGAACGTATCGCTATTGTTACAGGTTTTCGTACCCCCTTCTGCAAGGCTGGCGGCGTCATGCGCGATATTGAGGCTGATGACCTTGGCGCTTATATCGTTGCTGAGATGATGCTACGCTCTGGAATAGCTGCCGGAAGCGTCGGTCAGGTGATCATCGGCAACGTCATTGCCCCACCCCACCTCGCCAATATAGCCCGTGTCGTTGGAGTTAAAGCAGGGGTGCCTATCAAGGTGCCGGCATTCACAGTAAATCGCAACTGTGCTTCCGGACTGGAGGCTATTGTGACGGGTGCTGATAGAATCCTGCTTGGATACGACGAAATTGTCATCGCGGGTGGGACTGAATCCATGAGCAATTTCCCTATTTCCATCAAGAAACGCTACCGTGATTTCCTGCAACGCCTTAGCAAAGCGAAAAGCCTGCAACAAAAGCTTGGCGTCCTCGTGGGCTTCCGCCCTTCATTCCTTATTCCAGAATTTCCTGAAATTGCCGATCCCTTGTGCTCTCTCAGTATGGGCCAGACAGCAGAGTTGTTGGCGCGCGAGTTTTCTGTCACACGGGAAGAACAGGATAAATTTGCCCTCAGAAGTCAGCAACGCGCAGAAAAGGCTCAAACAGATGGCTTCTTTGCCGGAGAGATCGTTCCGACACCTCTTCCCCCAGCTTACAGTGCTGTCCAGATGGCAGACGATGGACCTAGGGCTAATCAAACGGTTGAGGCTCTCGCAAAATTGAAAACGATTTTTGATCCGATTACAGGAACGGCGACAGCAGGGAACTCCAGCCAGATAACCGATGGCGCTGCTGCGGTATTGTTAATGAAGGAGTCCAAAGCCAAGGCGTTAAACCTGGAACCTTTGGGGTATATCCGCGAAAGTGTTTCAACGGGTCTACAGCCAAGCCGAATGGGACTTGGGCCCGCTTTTGCCATCTCAAAGCTTTTAAAAAAAACAGGAATGCAGCTCTCTGATATCGATCTCATTGAAATCAATGAAGCTTTCGCCGCTCAGGTGCTTGCCGTCGTCAAAGCATGCGCTTCAGACGAATTTTCCCGTAAGGAATTGGATAGGGAACATGCTCTTGGGACTATCGACATGGATAAATTGAACGTCAATGGCGGCGCAATCGCCCTGGGACACCCGCTTGGGGCTTCCGGAACACGCCTTGTCATTACCCTGCTTAGGGAACTTAGAAGAAGAAATAAAAATATTGGCCTCGTCTCCCTCTGTATTGGCGGCGGACAGGGACAAGCAGCTTTGTTGGAGGTTAAATAATGGAACAAGCATTCAAACTTTCCGTTGATAACGAGGGTGTTGCACGTCTGGTGTTTGACCTGCCGGGGGAAAAAGTTAATAAGTTTTCAATGCCTGTCCTTGAAGAGCTCGAGAAGCATTTAGATGCCATGGCCACTGACAAAAGAATCAAGGTGTTGGGGATTTCCAGCGCCAAACCGGATGTATTCATCGCTGGCGCCGATCTGCATAGTTTTGAACCAATTTTCAAGGATCCCTCGCAGGGGGCGACTATCATCAATGCAGGACATCGCGTTTTTAACAAACTGCAAAACCTTCCTTTTCCTACCGTAGCTTTGATCCATGGTGCGTGTTTGGGTGGTGGCATGGAATTGGCTTTGGCCTGCACTTACCGGATTGTGTCCGATCACCCTAAAACACAGCTTGGCCTTCCTGAAGTGTCCTTGGGAATTATTCCAGGATGGGGAGGCACGCAACGGATGCCGCGTCTCGTCGGACTGGTTGAAGCGCTGCCTCTGGTGTTGGGAGGCAAATCGGTTAAAGCAAACAAAGCATGGAAAATACGATTGGCTGACGGTATTGCAGCCCCAGAATTTTTTGGGGCCTATGGAGATCGATTTCTTAAACGATGTCTGACGATAGAGGGTAGAAAGGAAATCGCGAAAAGGCGTCAACGAAAGGGGCTTCGTCAGGCTCTTTTGGAAGCCAATCCTGTTGGTCGATCATTTGTTTGCCATCAAGCTAAAAAAGATATCCTCAGACGTACTAAAGGTCACTATCCAGCACCTGTTGTTGCTTTGGACCTCATCAAAAAATCGTACGCCCTTCCGCTGAAAGAAGGGTTGGCGTTGGAAGCTAAAACTTTTGTGGATTGTTTGATCTCAGATTTTTCCAATGCACCTAACCTGATCCACCTGTTCTTCGTTCAGGAGGCTCTGAAAAAGGACTCCGGTGTTTCGGGAGTTACTAAGCTCCTTAATGTGCAGTCAGCAGCAGTCATTGGTGCAGGAACAATGGGAAGCGGCATCGCGTGGTTGTTTAGCAATAAAGATATCCCGGTCCGGATGAAAGATGTGGATTGGACATCCCTGGGTAAAGGTTTTGGCGCCGCCCATGCCATCTACACCAAGCTGGTCAAGGAGAAAAGGTTAAAAAGCGGCGAAGCCTCGTTGAAATTCCATAAAATCAGCGGCACGACGGACTACTCAGGATTTAAAGACGTAGACATCGTTGTGGAAGCCGCAGTGGAGAATATCGACCTCAAGCACGCGATCCTGAAGGATTTGGAAGCAGCTGTGCGTTCGGATGCGATCATTGCTTCCAATACCTCGTCTTTGCGAATTGCCGATATGGGAAAAGTTTTGAAGCATCCGGAACGATTCATCGGAATGCATTTCTTTAATCCAGCGAATAAAATGCCCCTTGTTGAAGTCGTTGCCTCAGAGAAAACATCTCCAGAGACGATTGCGACAGTTGTAGATTTGTGTCGCAAGCTGGGTAAGACACCCATCGTTGTGCGTGACTGCGCAGGGTTTCTGGTCAATCGGATCTTCATGACAGGTGTTAATGAAATCATGCGAATGTACGAAGAAGGCGCAGGGTTCGATCAGCTTGAAAAAATGATGCTTGATTTCGGAATGCCTATGTCTCCTTTTTCTCTGGCTGATGAAGTGGGAAATGATGTGGGATATAAAGTAGGCAAAAGCTTTGAAGCGGCCTATGGCGAGCGAATGACCACCCCAAAACTTATCACACTTATGTATGAACAGAAGCTTTATGGAAAGAAATGCGGCAAAGGTTTTTATCTGTATGAAGGAGATAAGAAAAAAATTAATCCGGAAGTAGAGAAATTACGCTGTCAAGTGGGAGCTAAGCAGGTTTCAATTTCCACAGATGAAATGCGCGCACGCACATTTCTCCTAATGATCAACGAAGCAGCCCGATGCCTTGATGAAAAGGTTGTTGCCAATGCTGATTATCTCGATATGGCCCTAATCTTGGGAATAGGCTTTCCCCCCTTCCGCGGCGGTCTCATGCGCTATGCCCACTCACTGGGCATCGACAACATCGTCAAGCAACTTAATGTCTTCGAACAGAAATACGGCAGCAGATTTACCCCCAGTTCTTGGCTGCTGAAGACTGAGAGGAAATAGAGAATGTTAGCACTGTGAGCGCGCAGAGCATTGGAACCACGCCATTTTTCGTAGGAGAAAATGCCGGTTTCGGGCATGGTTCAAAATGGAACGAAAATGGGTAGCACAAAGTAATCAAAAAT
>JBAWVE010000060.1:0-11010 GCA_037147435.1 Parachlamydiaceae bacterium | reverse complement strand
CAGGTGATCTTGGCCATCCAAAAGTGTTACCTTCATTTGAACCATGCCGTTTTACTGGACCTTTGTTTTTTTTGACAATCTAGGGATCATTCTACCGAAGGTCTTCTTGATAAAATTCTCTTTCCATGCTCGCAGGATAGCAAAAATCTCATTAAAACACCACATCATGTTAGGAAAATGTTAGGAAAACATGATAACTTCACAGCAGTTCCCGCTGGGATTTTGAATGCCAAAAGGAAAAAGTATCATTAAGACCCTGGAATCTTGATTGTCCCTTGGGGATTGATTGAAACAATCGAGGTAGGGCTTTCCGCAGCGATGGAGGTCAATCGATTCTCCCGAATGCGTTCAGCAACCTCTTGATTCTCCATGGTAGCCAGCGCGGTGAGTAAACGATCACGACGACTGTGGATGATTGCTTGAGACTTAACAAGAAAGGCTGGAGCATGTGTATAGACTTGATGAATGCGCTTATTTTCCGGAATTTCGTCTTTTCGCTGAATCATCATAATCAGTTTTAGAACCAGAGAATTCAGTTTACCTGCTCTGTCAATGGCGTCTTTGCAGGTGATATTGGCATTGTCTGCTTTGCTATATTCCATGAGGAAAATCGAAAGGTAGGAATAATAAATCTCAATAAAGTCCTTCTTTTCCTGAGCAGACAAGTCTGCTTTATCTTCGTAAGCAATGTGGTGAACGGCTTCAAGCAGTTGGTGTAACCCAAACTGAAAGTCCGGATCTTCTGTCCAAGTTTTCGGAAAATAAAAACCTGTGTTTTCCCCAGTCAACTCATTGAAAAATTTTCTTTTAAATAGATTTGAGTCCTCAACGGCTAATGGAGCCCCCTTGCTGTCTACTTGTTTGTAAAAGCGCGAGTCCTGAGCTAATACAACGGCGAAAAATGTGTCAGGGTAATCATGATGCAACTCTTTAATGGCACTGTTTCGTCCCGATTCGTCACCAGCATAAAACAGCTTTTGCTTGTCGTTTTGTAAACTGATGTAGAGATGTTTTTGTCCCTGTAGAGCCAGACCTTCTACATATCCTCTAAACTCAGGAATGATTTCTGCTGTTGCACCGAAGCCATATTCCATTGTGGGTGTTCCCATACGAAGCAGTTTAACGGGTTTGCCATTGATCTCAACCTCACCCAGAACAAAGGGAATATTTCCCTGAAGATGGGGGTCAAAATTGACATTTAAGTGGCCCTGTAATTTCTTGGCATTAACTTCCACGCGGGAGATTTTTTCAGAAGGAGGCGCCATTTCAATAGTTTTGAAATCACTCTCATCCAGTGTCCCTTGTGATTCCGGAAGAAGTTTTTTGATCAGATCGTCACAGAAGGTATAGATGTGTCCCTCCTCAAAGCGAACTCTACAGATCTCCAAGAAAACATCAACAAGCAAATCGTAAGAGGCTTTTGATTTCTTCTTTTCCAATTCGTCTTTAAAGTAGTCCGAGTTTAGAGCGGATCGTAAATTTTGCAAAAATATCTGATACCCAGCTTCTCCATTTTTAGCTTCTATAGCATCGAAAATAGCTTTTAAAGGCTCACTAAGAGAAGATTGTGGCTCAACAGACTCCAAAGACTGTATGTAATCGACAGTATTTCCCAACTCATCAGTGGTTCTCAACTCATTACCGATGATGCTGAGAGCGAGGTTGTATTTCGCAGTGACCCAGGCAGGAGATTCAAAAGCCTTGCTGATCAAGCCTGAGGCGGCGGCAGCAACTGATTTTAGGGCTGTTGAAGCACTAGATAAAGCATGAGACCCGAAGACTGACAGTCTTGCCGATATATCTTGATAGGCTGAGGCAGGCGTAACAGGCGATACTGGGTTCGATATTTTACCATCTTCTTCATCAGAGACCTCTGAATCAGGTGGAAGAACCTCAAACCCTGTATCCATGATACTCTGATCTTTCAAGCTGGTCAGATCCTGTGTTCGATCGACAAAAATGTTGACCATTGCATGATCGATATCATTAGCGAAACTGCGGCTGGCCGCTAGAAGCTGATCAAAATTATTCTGGGTTTGTTCTAATTGTGTTACGTACGTTCTCGACATTGGGTCATCGATCGGGGATTCTTTATCAATCCATTTCCAAAAATCCGCGTCATGATTGAAAACAGAACGGTATTTTGCGGCAATGCTTGATACGTTATTCCCTTGATTTGCCAGTTTTCCCCTTTCTTCTAAAGAGGTCCTACAGTACGCTGCAATGAACCTTAATGCCACTTCTTCGGTTTTTGGTGTCAGTCCCTTCATATGACTCAAGTCTATTGTGCCAGTGCATTGTTTTTCACGAAATGAGTCGTCAGTTGTTCTCACAGCAAACAGTCCCTTCCACTCGATCTTTAACCCTGCATCATCACGGACACAGTTCCACTCATTTTTAAACCTGCAGGAATATGTATCAGATGCCACACACCCTTCAGAGGCCAATCGCTGTTCTGAAGGCGGAAGATAAGGCGCCATCATCTGTTCCGATGACATTCCTTCCTGCATTCTTAAACTCTCACTGGAAAAGTGTATAGAATCGGTTAATGAAACTACAGGAGGCAAGGCTAAATCAATGGCATCGGTGACTAGTTGTGTATTGTAATGCTCTCCAACCTTTGCCAAAAGCCAGATGTTCAGTAAATTGAAGCTGGAAGTCAGGAATCGACAACTATCATCGTCAAAATTTTCAACAAACCCATTGACTGCAAGATTTTCAAGATTTTCAGCAAAAAATGGATGGAGACGGGTTGGATGATTGATCTCTGTTGGAGAGAGGTTTTTTGGCGACACTTCTGGGCGTTCCACAATACTTTTTTTGACCATTGCGGCGACATGTAAGTAGTCTCTTACAGTTTTTGTTGTTTTTTTCTGAATTTCTCTTTCTTCACCTATTTTAGGAAGCAATAAAAGTTCAGTCAAAGAGAGTTTGTAGTCGATAGGGATCAGGGTATCTTGACCGACCAGTTCTTGCAGACCTTGCAACAAATCTTTGTTCTCTTGGTTCAATAGTTTATATCTTTCATTAAACAATAACTCCTTGTGATGGTTCAATGAGAGTTTGGCGTCAAAAAGTGTTTGCAGTGCCCCATTTATCACTGTGGCAGACTTGTCTCTCTTGATTGTTTCAATATGTTTTTTTATGGTGTCATCCAGGAAGAAAGAAAGTTGTTTCATCGACTTATAGATGTTTTTTATGTCGTCAACATCCCCTTTTTCAACAAATTTCTGGTAACTTTCAATTGGTATTTCTTGCTGACGCGATCCGATTTTCAACTTTCCTTCGGCTTTGAGTTGCAACACAGCTTGGCATCCCAACTGTCTACGCACGCTACGACACTCTTTCTCAACGGCAGAGGCTGTGGTCGGGGGATATGTTAGTTGACGAACAAGCGGGCCTTTTGTGACGCGCTCGGGAGCCAGAGCAGCAGGAGAATCTGCACCTGTTGGATCTGGGACAGAGATAGGGACAGGAGGTGTTACTGGGATAGGGCCAGCTGTCCGTCCTGCAAGGTTGCCGTCTTGCGAATGAACAGGAAGTGCCCCTTCTGCCGGTGGCTCAACACGCCCGACTAAAGGTAGGTTTGAAGGAACTGATGGCATAATCTAACCCCCTACATAAAAAATACAAAACAGTTAATTTAACTCAAATCAATCTGTAATTTAATAATACACATTAAATACCAATAAAAACAATAAAAACCTAATCACCAACAAATCAATAAAGTATTTAATCAAGAAGATAAAAGACAATGATGTGAGAAAAAAAATTCATATAAGTTCGCGCAATGATATCAACTTACGGCCTTTTGGAACGAGAAGCGAGGCCGCGGCGGTGGCCCATGAAATGAGCCCCGCGTGAGGGCATACTTGTACCCACATCTTTTTATCTGGGATCGAAGTAGGGATTATGTAGCGCAGGGTTTTAACCCGCACTCGTTTTTGCGGGTTTTAACCCGTATTAACCATGAGGTAAACACTCTGAGGGAGTGTAGCGACTGAACGTGGGGAATAAAGATCAATAGAAAATCTAGCCTCGGCAGGGGCGTAAGACTCTTGCAGCACTACTGTTGATTGCGATTGGATAGGCAAGATCCTATGAGTTATATTTCCCTCATCATCTACGAGACAACGCTGCCATTAGGCAGGTTGTGGATTCCGGCCACTTCTAGGACGCCTCCGCTGTTTCCTGCGAGGACCATACCTTGACTTTGGACCCCCATTAAAGTGGCGGGTTTGAGGTTGGCTACAACGACAACTTTTTTACCGATAATCTGTTCAGGAGAATAACTTTGACCGATCCCCGCAACAATGGTGCGCATTTCAAAGCCGAGATCGACCTCAAGCTGCAAGAGCTTCTTGCTTTTAGGCACAGAAACGGCACTCTTGACTGTCCCGACTCTTAAGTCCAACTTTGAAACGTCCTCAATCCCAATGCTCTCCTTTAGAGGAACATGGGTAGTCACTGCGGACGGAATTGCTTTAGCGTGTTTTTGCGCCAACGCCTTTAATTTAGCGATTTCTCCTTCGATTTGCACGTCTTCGATCCTGTTAAACAAGATCTTTGGCTCTTCCAGCTGTTGGTCAACAGGAAGTGATTCTGACATCACGCGTTCCCATCCCAACATCTCCAGAGAAGTCCGGCACCCCAACATCTTCCATACAACATCTGCTGTTGTGGGAATAATGGGGAATGAAATTAAAGCCAATGTTTTAAGACATTCCAAACAACATGCAATGGTGGTTTCCAGGGACTCTCGTGTTTCCTGCTGCTTTGCATCTTGCCATGGACGTTTGGCATCAAAATAGACATTGCCCAGTTGGGCCAATTCCATGACCAACTGGCTGGCGCGTCTGATTTTGAACGTTGCATAACACTCTTTTGCCTGATCCGCAACCTTGTGGATATCGGCCAAAAATTGCTGATCGATGGATTGCAGGGTATTTCTCCTTGGGACTTTCCCTCCACAGTTGTTTTTTGCAAAGACAAGCACCCGATTAACAAGATTGCCATATTTGCCCAACAATTCCACATTGCAGCGCGATTGGAAATCCTTCCAGGTGAATTCGGAATCGGAAGTCTCTGGCGCATTAGCCGCAATCGTGTATCGAATCTGGTCGGTTGTATAACTTTTGAAAAACTCTTCCAAATCGATCGTCCATCCATCAGACTTGCTGAATTGGCGCCCTTCAAGGTTGTAAAATTCATTGGCAGGCAACTCATCGACAAGCTTATACGGCTGATTTTGCCCCATTGTCATCGCTGGGAATATCACGGCGTGAAAGGGGATATTATCCTTCCCGATGAAATGCACAAGTTTTGTTTCGGGGTGGCACCAGTAGTCTTTCCATCGTTCAGGTTGTCCGTTCTTTTCCGCCCACTCCATTGAGGCTGAAATATAGCCAATGGGGGCGTCAAACCAAACGTACAGCACCTTACCCTCCGTGTCTGGGAGAGGAATAGGTATGCCCCAGGTCATGTCGCGGGTGATCGCCCTGGGATGCAGCTCATCAATATATCCTTTAACGAAATTGACGACATTTGGCTTCCAGTTTTTTGTTTCTAACCACTGCTTTAAGCGGTCTTTGAATTTATCCAGAAGCAAAAACCAGTGTTTCGTTTTCTTACGTACAAGCGGCGCGCCCGATACCTTCGAACGGGGATTTTTTAAATCGGTCGCCTCATAACTCGCGCCACACTTTTGGCATTCATCGCCCCGCGCTTCATCAAATCCACAACGCGGGCATGTTCCCACAACATATCTGTCTGCCAGAAATCTATCTTCTCTCTCAGAATACAATTGCTCTGTCTCACGCGCTTCAATGTACCCATTATGCAAGAGATCCAAAAAATACTGCTGCGTCGGTTTCACGTGTCCCTTCCACGTCGTGCGGGAGTAGTGGTCGAATGAAAGATTGAGTTTGTCAAAGAACTCTTTGTTGACAGCATTAAAGAGATCGACATGCTCTTTTGGTGTCTTGCCGGCAAGCTCTGCACTTAAAGTAATCGCAATACCGTACTCGTCCGAACCGCACACATACAGCACATCGTTTTTTTGCAGGCGCTCAAAACGAGCATAACAATCCCCTGGCAAATAAGCCCCCGCAATGTGTCCGAAGTGCAATGGTCCATTCGCATAAGGCAGCGCCGACGTAATCAAAATTTTCTTTGCCATATTATTTTCCTTTCATCGAGTTATCGTAGTGAATGTACCTGATTAATTCGGGCACGGGCTCGGGCACGTTCACAACTTTGCCTCGGCTTAATTATGTTACTGAGATGGTCATTATATTCATGGGCTTTTGAATGACAAGGACTTCCACCTCAGTATAGGGGACTTCCTTCCACCCAAGAAGAATTTTTGTTTCAAGGTCGACATAAAGCGGACCGGGCGACGTCAACGCATATTTTGCTTCAATGGCTCTCGGTTGTGGATTCGGCGAAGAAAACTCTAGCTGAAATCCTTCCACACTACCATGGGAATTCAAAATACTATTTTGCTGCTCCTGAGTGAGGCTCCCCCAGGAAACATACTGTCCTGGATACCTTTTCTGCAAAAAGGTCCAATCCAGTTTGATCTTTCCGTACCACGTCATGACATCAGGGAAAATCCGCCCTGTTTCGCGACATAGCGCTGCACGCCTGAGATCGAAGATGCGATTGTCATACTCATGCATGTCATAAAGGAAGCGGAGAACCTGCTCAGAAGTATAATAAGATAACTCAGACGCCGAGCGAAGTGGAAGCCGGCTATAGGGACTTAAGCTGTTGGGGCGTCGATCGAGCCAGACACCGTAAAGAAAGATGACAAACAAAAGAAGGACTGCAGCTAAGATGAAGATACCGAACAAGGCGATATCGACAGTATCTACTGAGGCAATAAAGTAATGAGGCATCCTCGACCCATGAGGGTTATGCAAATTAGCGATGATCATCTCCATAGAGTGAACTTTCGGTCAGAATTTTGCAGAATGGCTACATTTGTGTGACAGCGTGTTGTGTGAGGGAGTTTTACAGGATAGGCAGGATATAGCAGCAGGATTTTTATGGGGATGAGTTTTGAGGGATGGAAAGTGGGGTTTTTATGTAGGTTATGCAAATACCCCAATTTCCATCCCTCAAAACTCATCCCCATAAAAATCCTGCTGCTATATCCTACCTATCCTGTAAATTTCTGACCGAAAAGGTGATCAAGATCTGCAAATTATACGTCCCACGGTTTACAGTATGTTAAATATAAATTAACAGTGTACAAGCTAACCGCGGGACGTATCAATCGCTATTTTGCTACTGCTTTGCCGGTTTTTTTGCGCTCATAACTTTTTGATGCTGAACTCTTGGACGTATAGCTCTTCGATGCCATTTTTTCAAGAGGTGGTTCTTCATGATGATTTACGGTAGTCGAAGTGGAATATCCAACGACTTCCGGTTCCACAAAAACATCATCGAACTTGTCTTTGTTATTGAGTATTTCGCTCAATACCTGAAGAGCTCTATTTTGAGAGTCAATTTTCACTCGAGGATCGCGCCCTGTGATGATCATATTTTCAGCCAGTCTGATGGCATAATTAACCAAATCAAACTGATTAACAAATTTCTTCCGAATTTTTTCGTTCGTCAGGCACTCTTTAATGTCCATGTTACCCCCATGTGAAACAGGTGAATTCTAACCGATTCGATGTTCTTCTGCAACAAAAATAGAACGCAGTACTTGATAAGCTGTCGCTAAATCATCATTAACGATGAGGTAATCATACTCATGCTGGGCACGCATTTCCTCCCGTGCCCACGCCAGACGTTGATCAATGACATCGCCACTTTCAGTCTTTCGCTGCTTTAACCGTTTCTCAAGCTCGTCAATGGAGGGAGGAGATACAAAAATTGTCACGACATCGACTTTTCCCCTCAATGCGCGCGCACCCTGTGTATCAATCACCAAGACAACATGCTTTCCACGGTCCAGCTGCTGCTCGACCCATACACGGGAAGTCCCGTAATAGTGCCCGTAAAGCTCGACATACTCAAGAAACTCCCCGGCGGCAATGCGGGAAACAAATTCCTTGTCACTCACAAAATAGTAATCAACACCGTCCACTTCATTACCCCGCGGCTGCCGTGTCGTCAACGAAATGCTTGCCATAACACAGGGAAATTCGGTCACCAGAAGACGGACAAGTGTCGTCTTGCCTGTTCCCGCGGGGGCACTTAGGATAAATAATTTTCCCCGTTTGAGATTTCCTAAAATAGGGAGTAGTGAGTGCGCCGGATGGTTCATTCGATATTCTGGATTTGTTCGCGGATCCGCTCCAATTCTGTCTTAATGGCAATCACTGTACGTGATACATCGACATCGGAGGATTTCGATCCGATGGTGTTAACCTCCCGATTGAGCTCCTGCACGATAAACTCCAGGGTTTTACCAATGCTCTGTGCTTTGGAATTGATCAACGCTGCGGACTGCTGCAAATGGGACTGAAAACGGGTTAATTCTTCTGCAATGTCAATTTTATCGGCATAGACGCAGACTTCGCGCAAGAGACGTTCATCAAGCTCTGTGGAGGCCCCTAAGACCTCCTGTAAACGTTCCTGTAATTTTTGTCTGTAGCGGTCTGTTGCCTGGGGGGCTTTTACAGCAATTTCTTCTATCCACTTTCCTAAGAGCGCAAAACGCATAGAAATATCATCATGAAGAGCTTTTCCTTCGGCAACTTTCATGGCAAGAAACTGGGCAAGAGCTTTTTCCACTAAGACATGCAGCATGTCCCGATAAGCGTCGAGGTCTTGGGTATTTTCGTCATAAAGCATGATATCGTCAACTTTTGACAAAATTGTCAATAGTCCCCGATTATCCACCTCCATGCCAATATCCTTTGCAAGAACTCCCCATGCTTCCTTAAGTTGTCTCGCCAGCGCCAGGTTGGGCATGACAACAAGAGGACTTTCAGCATCAAAGGCGGCACATATCCGCACATTGACCTGCCCGCGTCCCACGGCAGCGGCGATCCATTTCCGGATATCAGCATCGTAGCGAACAAACTCCTTAGGAATCCCTAACGTGTTAATTTCTAAATGCTTCCGATTAACAGACTGCAACTCTATCGAGAAATGCCCGAGAGTAGACACAGTGGATACACGGCTGTAAGCCGTCATACTTTTTAACATGTAAACCCTTTAAGCGCTGATACTTCGCTCGACCATAGTAATTTGACGGCGAAGAATTTCATCAGCAGCAATTTTCTTTTCAATATTTTTGCAGGCATGAAGGATTGTAGAATGAGTCTTACCAAAAGAGGCGCCAAGGGTTTGCAATGACTCATCGATCCATTTCCAAGCCAAATACATGGCAACCTGACGCGGAAGCGCGACTTCTTTTGTACGCATTGTTCCCCGGATATCATTGATTCTAACCTGGAAGACAGCAGCGACACTTTTAAGGATTTGCTCTACAGAAACTTTTTGTCCCGGCGCTTGCTGAAGCATCTCGCGGAGAGATTTTTCAACAAAATCTTGTGTAATAGACAAGTTCATGAGGCGGCAGTGTGCACTCAATCGGTTGACCGCTCCCTCAAGCTGACGCACATTATTGTAAACATGTTCCGCAATGAAAAATGCCACGGGATTGGGAATATCCAGTCCCCTTTGTTGTGCTTTGTGCTGAAGAATGGCGACGCGTGTCTCCAATTCAGGAATTCCAACGTGAGCCACAAGACCCCACTCCATTCTGGCAATCATCCTTTCCGACAATTTGAGCTGGGATGGTGGCTTATCACTCGTGATCACAATCTGCTTATGCTTATTAATTAATTCCTCAAACATATTGCAAAATTCCTCTTCAAAATTGAGGCGGTTTTGCAAAAATTGGATATCATCGACGAGCAGCACATCGATATCAGAACGGTAAAACCTCTTCATTTTATCAATAGACTTATTGCGTAAATGGTCGACCAATTCGTTGATGAACCCTTCTGTTGTAATACACTGAATCTTAAGCTTTTTGTGATTTTCCTGCACATAATGGCCAATGCTGTGCAGAATATGTGTTTTTCCCAGCCCGACACCCCCGTGAATGAATAACGGGTTATACGACTTTCCCGGACGAGAAGCGACCCCCATAGCGGCAGATTTCACGAACTGATTTGTAGGACCTTCAATAAAAGATTCAAAACGGTAGTTGGGATTCAGCTTGAGTTCATCACCATCCGCTGCAACAGGAACGCTTTGAGACGGGATGACTATTGCTGCCGCAGGCATCCTCGCCGACTGCTGAGCAATGACAAAATGGATGACAGGCTCCCCTTGGGAATTGACCGGAAGAAAAGCACTCAGATCTTTCCGGTAATTCGACAACAAATACTCCTTAACAAAAACATTGGGAATCTCCAATGTGATCGCATCAGCATTCGACTCCAAGACCTTAATAGGAGCAAGCCAATTCCCGAATGCAGTCACAGAAGTGCGAACTTTCGCATAATCAATGAATTGAGTCCACGCTTCACAGGTGTCACAAGCTAACATAGTTTCGGTCCTTTTAGTTATGAACAACGTTTCCACAACATAGTCTGGAGCTATTGTGTCGGCAGAATCTAGCAGGTGTCATCTTAGGCTGCAAGCAAATTATGAACATCCATTTACAGATTGTAGGTAACATACTGAAAATCAGAAAATAGAGGGTAAAAAAAAAGAAAAAATACGTGGTTTTCACTATGAAACGTGTATTTAAATATTTACTTTACAGATACTTACAAACAGAATGGAACGAGCGGGAACAGTACGAGCAGCAACAGAGGGCAATGGACGAGCGCACATGGACAAATGGGCAAATAAGCTTTTGCCACATTAAGAAGCAAAAGAGTTCTTGCCCATTTGTCCATTGCGTTCGTCCATGGCTGTTCGTCCATTGTGCTCGTCCATTTTGTTCGTCCATTACCCTCCGCAGCTGCTCGCTCTGTTCCCGGCATGGTTCAAATGAAGGTAACACTTTTGGATGGCCAAGATTACCTGAACGAA
>JBAWVE010000059.1:0-11046 GCA_037147435.1 Parachlamydiaceae bacterium | reverse complement strand
CTTCGTTCAGGTGATCTTGGCCATCCAAAAGTGTTACCTTCATTTGAACCATGCCAAAAAATGTCATGATCTACCAGGTGGGGACTTGCTGATCATAGCTGGAGATCTAACAGCCCGAAATACTCTTGACGAATACGAGAGATTTAATCAGTGGCTTAAAGGGCTAAACTATCGGTGTAAAATTGTTATCGCTGGTAACCATGATGGCTTGTTGGAATCGGGAAAAGTCGTCATCGAAGATGGTTCTAATGGAATTCATTATCTCTGCGATTCAGGCTTTGAGTTCGAGGGGTTGAAGATTTGGGGTTCCCCCTACACACCAACATTCCTCAATTGGTACTTCATGCGAAATCGGGGCAAAGACATTAAAAAACATTGGCTAATACAGCCCATTGTGTTTTGAAGATTACGAAAATTTAGATCATTGCCAAATAATCATGAAGCCAGCTACACTTTTTCTTTTTTCGACAATGATTCAAGGACTTATGCGATACCTTTCCTTACTATTCATCTGCTTATTCTCGCTTGGGAATCTGTCCGCTGAGCAAGCTATTCTTCCTTATGTCACTTCTGAAAATGATGCGCTCTCACTCGTCGATGATGTCGTCGATGCCTACAACGGCAAGCTGGTTCAAAAAGACCTGGACATCCAAATCCAGGGATCTGATCCTCTGGAACTGAATCGCTACTACGATGGAGGTCATCACTTCGAGAGCGAAATCGGATACGGTGTTGGATTGTCGTGCCCTCTCCTTCTCTCTTTTGATTCAGAGGGAGGCAAACAAAACTTAAGGGTGGAGCAACGTGCTGGATTTGAAGTCGCGTGCACTGTTCAGCGAGTTAAGTCAGCTAAAAAAAGCAAGAAGCAATACAAAGGGAGCGTTGATTCAGAGTTCTTCAAATGCGGCTACACCAATTGCTGTGAGTCTTTACTTAATGGCGAACCATCTCTTTTGGCTCTACAAGTCAAAGGAGATGATGACAATTTTGTCGTGACGCTGGGAGATGGCACCAAACGACACTACGCCTATTTTCGGTTCGAGTGTCCTACAGCACTGTACCGTCTGGTTAGAGAGGATTGTCCCAACGGCAACCATAAGCATTACAGCTACATCAATAACAAAACATTGCATCTCAAGCGAATTTGGACGACCAACCCAGATCAGTCTCTCACCCTGAACTGGGTAAATTTTTCTCAAGGAAAGACCGACGTTCAAATCCATGCAAGTAACGGTCAGTCGGTCTGCTACCATCAAAAAGTAAAAAAAGGCACGGCAAAAAACAACTCACTGTTGTCTTACTCTTCCGTGAAATTCAGTCAGAATATCCTCGAAAGAGTCACGGGGAAACATCTGCCGACTTCAGAATATGACGTTCTTTCGCGGTCTCACTACACATGCACACTATTCAGCACGAAGGAAGTCAAGCGTCCTGATGGTCGATTCATCAAAGTCGACTATGACAATCACGAGCGAGTGAAGCAGTTGTGGAAATCGGGTCTTGGAGTACCTCTTTATTCATTCGACTACCATCCAGATCACACGACTGTCACTAACGCTAACGGAGGCACGCAGCGTTTCTACTACAATCATCGACGATTAGTAAAACTGGTAGAATCGGATCGTGTTCATCTGTTTGATTGGGATGGCAAGGGACAACTTGTCAAACAAGTTTTGGCTGACCATCAAGAGCGTCCGGTGATCCAGCGAGAATATGCTTATGATGGGAAGGGGAATGTCATCGAAGCCAAAGTGAGTGGAACCATTCACCAACGTGGCTCCCAAGACACATACGTGATTCGGTATCAATACTCGAATGATGGACGCAATCTGCTCATTCATGAGGAACACCCCGAGGGCCTGTCGATTCGTTATACCTATGCGCCAAACAGCAATCTGATGACAAGCAAACTGACGATGTACAATCAGCAAGTAGTCGAACGGGAGTTCAGCCGATATGATGGTAATAACATTCTTGTTGAAACGATTCACGATGACGGATGCGGTGATGCGGAAAACGATTTGAGTGGCGTCACCTATCGCAACATCACCGAGATCACTCCACAATTGGATCCGAATCAACCGGGAATGACGTTACCAAAAATCGTTCAAGAGAGTTGCTTCGATCCAAAAACAGGGTGTAGAACCGTTCTGAAGCGCGTGGAAAGAATCTATGGACACGGCGACCTTCTTGTGGAAGAGAAAGTTTTCAATGCTCAAGGAGCCTATTGCTACAGCCGGCATTACGAGTACAATGACCGAAGAGAATTACTCTCCGAAACTGATGCCATGGGCATTAAAACTCTCTATCGTTACGATGGCAATAGCAACAAGGTCTATCAGGAAAAAGTAGGAAGCGGTCGACAGGTTGAGTTTGTCTACGATACTGCCGACAACTTGGTAAAGGAGATCGAGCATGCTGACCAACAGACGCTCGTTACAACACATCGTTACGATGCCTTGGCTAATCGTATTGGCATGACGGATCACTTTGGTCAGCAATCTACATTTGAGTACGACCTTGCTTGCAGGGAAAAAGTATCAACGGATCCCTTGGGTTATACAATCAAAAGGGAATACGATGTTCAAGGCAATATCACCTACCAGTTCGACCAAGAAGGATATGCCACACGAACGATCTACAACCTCTACGGGAAGCCTTTAGAAATTCATTATCCCGACGGGACAACAAAGCGCTGTGTCTACAACATGCTTGGACATCTCGTCCAGGATGTGGAACGGGATGGATTGCGTACGGATTATGTTGTCGACTATAAGGGACGTGTGACATCAGCAACAGTGTACAGTCCGGAAGGAACACCACTCAAAACTACTCAAAAGTCCTACAAAGGGTCTTTGTTATTATCGGAAACCGATGCCAAAGGCTGCACCACACTTTACACTTATGACGCTGCTGAAAGACTGATTGCGAAATCGCAAGGCGATAAATTAACGTCTTATACCTACGATTCCTTGGGCCGTTTGACGAAAACAACCTGTGGCTCGGCGGTAGAAATTCAAATATATGATTTTTTAGATCGAGTTGTTGAGGAACGCACAGAAGATCTTGTCGGCCAAGTGTATCGGAAGGTTGTTTATTCGTACGACAGCAATGGAAACTGTATTTCAGAAAAAATCTTTTTGGATGCAGACCACATTTCTGAGACCAAGACAGACTATAATGCTATGAGCTTTCCTATAGCGATTACCGATCCGTGCGGAAACCGCACAACCTTTTCTTATCACTACTCCGACCATTTAGAAAAAGACACTATCGATCCATTGGGAAGAAAAACCAAAGAGGTCTACGATGCGTTAAAGAGGCTGCATCGCACCGCGCATTACAGCCAAAATGGTACTCTACTCGCGCAATCGACGTTAAGCTACGATGGCAGGGGGAATTCCGTTCTTCAGACCAACGATATGATTTACGAAGGACGGTCGATCGGATCTTACAGCGTGGTAACGACGTATGACAGCATGAGTCAAAAAGTCAGTGAAACGGAGCAAAATCAGAAAATCACCCAATACACCTACGCTTTGGGACGCTTACATCAAATCGTCAATCCGGATGGCGTCATCCTGACGCACACCTACGATACCCTGGGACGTTTGCAGAGCTTGGTATCCTCCGATGGGACGGTTGACTACCATTACGCATATGACTTAAATGACAATCTGGAATCGGCGGAAGATCGCGCGAACAAAACAATCACGCGACGAGCCTATGATCTGTACGACAGACAAATCCACGAAAAGCAAGCTACCGGACGGGAAGTTTCTTTTTCCTACGAGGAGTTAGATCGCTTGCAGGAAGTCTCGTTCAGCGACCGTCGAATCACTTATGAATATAACCCTGCATTTCTTACTGCAGCAAGATGTTACCAGTCAAATCAGTTGAAAAATGAATACCGACAAACAACCGATTGGGGAGGCAAGGTTCTTCACTCCCATTGTCCGAACAACCTCTCCATTGCTTATCAAAGAGATGCTGTGGGGCGTTGCATGGCTATAGAGACAGCTGTCTATCAGCAACGTGCTACATACGATGCCGTCGGAAATTTGAGACATCTCTCTGTTCAAGATTCTATCGGAGCCTATGATGCCAACTACCTTTATGACGACTTGGACCAGCTCATTGCAGAAACAGGTCCATTTGCTAACCAATATCACATTGATTCGCTTAACAACCGCCGCACAAAAAACGACAACGAACAAACGATCAGCGATTTGAATCAGGTCATGAATGACTCCATTAATCAATACACTTATGACAAAAATGGAAGACGCATTAGTAAAGGCAATGATCGCTATACCTACGATGCGTTGAGCCGCCTAATCGAATTCAAAAGCAATGGTCGTTCGGTGCGCTATCGATATGATCCGTTTGGACGTCTATTGGAGCAATCGTCTAATGGAAACAAGGTCGAGTATTTGTATCAGTTCGATACCGAGATCGCCTCTTTTGAAAACGATCAGATTGCCAGCTTCAAAGCTATCCATGGATTGCATTCTCCCTTTGTCATCGAACTTGAAGGCAAATCCTATGCTGTGATCCGGAACCATCGAGGCGATATTGCGGCACTTCTTGATGAGAATGTAGTTGCAACATATCGTTATGACTCTTTTGGAGACTTTGTTCATGAAGGAGAAATCGAATCTCCCTGGCTTCTTTCAGGACAGCGTTTCGATACAATGACCGGTACCTATCAATTTGCTAAAAGAGCGTACGATCCACAACTCGGCGTTTGGCTGACGCCAGATCCTGTGGGATTTGCCGATGGACCCAATCTATACGCCTATGTGAATAATAATCCGCTTATTTACATTGACCCATACGGACTATGGAAGGAAGAATGCGAAGCGCTCGGCCGCAGCGCAAAGGAGTTTACAAGAGGATCAACAAGAGGATTTGTCGATGACGCTTCTTTTGGTGCTTCCGACTATGTCTTGGGGGAACATCAGCACTCTTCTCTCTCCAACCGTATCGGATACTATGCTGGCACAGGAGGTTCCCTGGCAGTCGGCTGTTTCTATGGCACCACATGGATCAAAGGTGGTGCTGCCGTCATGAAAGGTTCTTTAACCGCTTTTCGTATGATCAAAAGAGCTTTTACCGTTACGAAAGGAATGAAATCGTTCTCGAAAGCTCGACAGTTCAAACAACTTGCCAAGGAGTCTGAACTGGCTGTTCAACAAGCTCGTCAATCTATTTCGAATCTCAAAGGAACTGAGTTACCGAAAACCTCAATACCTAGTCGTGGTGCAGACAATATCAATGCTGCTAGAAAATTGAATAGCAGACTTGCATCCGAAGAAATTGCATGTGGACATGCTTTTGAAAAGCATGTTCTTACTCAGGGAGAATTTAATGGATGGATACGAACGAAAAAGCAATTTCAACAACATATTGAGAGTGTCATAAACAACCCTACTGTTATGAAAAAACTGAAAAATGATCGATTAGGATACTGGCATCAAGAAACGGGAACAGTAGTCGTTCGCAATCCATCTGCTGCAGATGGGGGAACAATTTTTCAACCTAGAAAAGGATATGAATATTTTTTAAAGGATCTCAAATAATGAAAAAAATTATAGAAACGAACTGGGATGAATTATGGCCTATCGTAAACATATTAAATGAAATCTGTCACGGTATTAAAATAGAAAGTTTTGAAAAAAAAATCGGATCTGATTACGAAACCATATATATCCTATTAAAGAAAATAAGCTCGTATGAGGTTGAGGAAACCGACTCTCACTTTCCTATAAAAATAGAACTATCTGATTTCGAAAAAGAAATTATAATAAGATCTTTTCGTGAATCATTAAAACAAATTGAAGAATGGGAATATTCAACTCGTATAGGCATTTCATCAACAGAAGCCAATAGAATCATAGAGAAACTAATAACAACGACTGAATAATCCGAGATTCAAAGCCTGGGGATAGGATTGTTCTTCGGGCCACAATAATTACCACTATTTTTTAGGCCGAAAACATAGTTCTAAAAAAAGCGTTTAACATGGCATCGTCATATTGACTAGAAACGGGAAGAGAGTGTGAGACGTTTTCACAGTGTGTAATGCCCTCTTTAAGAAATAGTTCAAGAGCATACTCACGAGGATGTTGATACGACTCATTATTCAATTTTTTTAGGTCAACAAGTTCTCTAACCTTTACAACCACTGATTGATCTTCTGTAATTTTCAGAAGTTGATCTAATTCCATAGGGGGAATTGTCTTGTGTTGAGCTACCCACAATCCTGCTAGGACGACACGAATGCAATAAAGGAGCTTCTTGAGCTTGATCATGTCGTCAACAACGCATTCTTCATAATATTTCTTAGCGCTGCTCAGGTAGTGATGCATGGTTGCTTTGGGCGAAAAATAAGCTGCGGCAACCTCCCAGAATTTTTTTACAAAAACATCGTTTGCAGCATAGACAATAGGGGATTGGATCCATTCGTAGATGGCCGCGTTATGTTTTTGAACCAAGCGTAGCACCTTGCGCAAGTCCCAACCATTGATATCTAACATCTTGTCCACAGGCAATTCCACGACATCCCGCCTTTCGTGGATAGACAGATACCAATCTTGTGAATGCACATAGATGAATCTGGCATCGTAGTCGCTATCAGGAGAAGGAAAACCCCATGCTCGACTTCCCGACTCGCAGGCAAATAAGATTCGAATATCATGAGTATTTTCGAGTTCACAAATTTTACTTTTAATCACATTTTCGTATTGCATAGAACTCCTTTCTCATATCAATAAGCAATTGATTAACGAAGTTGATATCCGGCGCTTTCGGCAAAGAAGATGTACTGTAGATTGCTTCAATGTCTTGCAGCTTCTGTTGTGCTTTGGCGGCAAGGTCATCATAAAAGAATTCCCCTTTCTTGATTTTTAGAAAAAGCTCGTTGTCAGGTTGACGAACGATGATTTTCCCTGAGCGTCCGATTTCTTCAGCCATTGCAAACAGACGGAATACATGCATCATGTTCTTTGCATCATAATTTTTTCCATGCTCGATTGTATTTTGATATCTGTCGGCATTGCGGTTTTCCACCCACTGCCAGTATTCGCTATAGTCTTTACAATAACGGCTATAACCATCTTTATTGAAAGAGAGTGTAGCGATCGGCTTTTCACCCTTTGGAACGGAGCTGAGTGTAACTTCCATCGAAGTGGAGCTATTGACGATCCCCTTATAAAGGGCTGCATCGCTGTAGAAGACACTATAAACCTCTCTCATATGAGCAATGGCTACCAAGCCGCATTTGTCCGCTGAAAGTCCCCTATTGTACAGGAACTCCATCAAGGGCATAGAGCCTTGATCGTTCAATACAAAACAGAAGTCGAGGATCGATTTCCTCTTCTTATCGACGGGGTTTACAATTTTCTTATTCAGTCCATAGGCCTTTTTCAGTTGGCCCATTCCATACCCGGCAAAGCTGTCTTTGCAAAGCAGCGACACGAAGTCTTTTGCTTGGACTCTTTCGTAGGTAGGATGTTTGAAGATGATACAGTCCGCTGGTATGTTAAGAAGTTCAAGCATATTGGGATTGTTCTTAGCTAACAGATCAAGGAACTTCCTCAATTCATAATAGACAACATTGCCCCGTTCATCACTGATCTGGTCCTGGTAATTGAAAGAATAAAATTGATCTTTGGGGAGAATAAAAACGCCACGGATATCAATATCTGAAGCTTCAGTAGCAAGGCCGTATGCCCTGCTACCTCCAATGCATTCAAAAATGATGCATCCGCTTTGTTTGAGCTCATCAATGTTCATCAAGTTACCATTCGACCGGTCTAATGTTTACAGAACCGTCTTTTTGTTTTCTTATAGCATCTGCCATTTCCAGAATATATTTCAGAAATGATCAGCCATTCGCAGAAAATACTCAATATGTTTCGATTGTTTCATAAAGGAATACGGATACCACCGCGGTGCAACGGCGGTGCAGTGAGCTACCCATTGAGCCAGCAACAACCGATAAAATCCAGTAGCATTTTTATCAAAAAGCCTTTAGCATCTTACTCATAGCGACTGGTTCATGTTGGATTGTCAAGGATTCTCCCGCATTCGTAATGCGAAGGTCGTCGGTTCGATTCCTCTTTTAGGCATTCAGGGGGACGTTGTCCCCCTAAATTGTCCCCCTAAAAACCCCCTGCCAAAGGGGTAAAGCCTCTCCGGATCCTTTTTACGCAAAATCCACCCTCACAAAAACAACCACAACGCTAAGTTTTTTTGGAGTGCGGGGACTTGTCACCGCTCTCATATCGCTAGACTTGTCGAGCTCAGAGTTCCACCTGAACTCACAAAGACGCGGTCTTATCATAATCTGAAGGTACTTAATTACAAAATGTTCTGTTGTTTTTCAAGTATTGGTAGATCTATGAGCTCGACAAGTCGAGCAATATGAGAGCGGCGACAAGTCGCACGCACTCCAAACGCTTTGCGCCTTTGCGCCATCAAAATTCATCAAACCGCTAATGCGGTATGACGCTTGACTGGACGAAGTTAAACCTATAGCTTTTTTGTCCATGACCAATGCATTACAACTTAAAAATGGCCCCTCAGGAGCTCTGTTGTTTTATCGAATAGGGCATGGTTCAAAAAGACCTGGACATCCAAATCCAGGGATCTGATCCGCTGGAGCTGAATCGCTACTACGATGGAGGTCATCACTTCGAGAGCGAAATCGGATACGGTGTTGGATTGTCGTGCCCTCTCCTTCTCTCTTTTGACTCATCAAACGCACTCACCTACATGCTTGGTATGACTCCTACGACCGATAATACTGACAAAGTCCTGAAATACGAGCGCTCGCTCCAAAAATCAATTTTCCAGAACTTATTGATGCTGAAAAAACTGCAGGGAACATTCTAGAAATGGGTTTGTTGGAAAAATTGTAAAGTCACTCGAGCAAATGCTTGCTAAAGCACAAAAGCAGCATTAGACATTCTGACAGGGTATAGATAATGAGGTTACTCGCTCGATTTGGTCTTTGCAGCTTCCACTTGCCTGTAAATTTCCTCGATAACGATGTCTGGTCTATCGACTTGAACTAAGTGGCCGCTGCCTTTTGCAATGACCAATCGGGCATGATCAGATTCGTTGACGTGTCCTTGATTGGTTTCTTCCAAGTATCGACGCTCTATCTCCATTGCCTGGGCTGAACTCGGATGCATTTGCTGATCGGGATCTCTTGAAATAACAGTAATCCGCATATCTTTTAGTGAACGTTTGTGTTGGTTTAAAACATTAAAGTTATATTCACAGGCGTCCGCCTCTTCCAAGCATGCGTACAATGCCTTCGACTTTGCCCAATGGCTTGCGATATAGGCTTTCTGCATTTCTGAAGTCCATTTGGGATTGGCACTAAAGGAAGGACAACACTTGAACAACAACCGGCTCACACCAAAGAATGACAAGTGAGAAAACACTTTACAAGCTGCCATCCAAATACGGGACATTTCAGGAGCTTTAACATGGAGAGCATCTACAAAAACCATTCCCACAACATCCTCGGGATATTGGCTTTGGTAGTATCGTGCAATGGGACCACCCAGTGAATGCCCAACGAGAATGTAAGGAGGATTAATTCCTTTTTTTGTTAACAATGTTCTGAGTTCATTAATCATCTGATCAAACGTTCTTGGCATCGAACATTGGTCACTCCAACCATAACCTGCACGATCATAAGTCACAACTTGTGTAAACTTGGCTATTTCAGGTTGAACCAGCTGCCAGCTATGAGAACAATCGAAAATTCCCGTTTCAATAATTACAGTGGGAATTCCTTGTCGTCTCTCGCCCTGACATTGGATATGAAGGTTATAGCCACCAACATCAATCAGTTCGCCTGGAGGCGGATATTTTTTCCGATCGAAATAGGATGCTATCTGCTGATAAGCAAAGCCTGTCATAGCTAAAGCTGCTGGATAATAAATCATATCTACAAAATTGTTGAGATAAATATTTTAAAAAGACCATTGTAAAGTAAAATTAATAAAATATCTACAAAAATTTTATCAAAATACTTTAATGGTTTAAAATAGTTTCTGTTCTCAAACAATACAACTATTTTTCTTTCCCGGACTTTAAGAAAAAAGAGATCTCATCTTTGTCTCTTTTACCTTGGGCAACATTGACGACAAATTCCTCATAATCTTTTTCAGAAAAAGCTATCTTTACACCATTTTCCTCAAGGAATAAAATTGTCGTCAAAGCGCCAGTTCTCTTGTTTCCGTCATTAAATGGATGGTTTTGGACAAGATGAAAGAGATAGGCCGCAGCTTTATCATAAATCGTTTTGTGAAGATATTCGCCAAACATAGAGGCTCTCGGCATTTCTACAGCAGAAATGAGCAATCCCTTATCTCTAATTCCGGGCAATCCTCCATGATCCTCTAAAAAAGCATCGTGAATTTCAATAACCTGTTCGACTGTAAAAAATTTTGTCATCGTTTAGAGAGATTTTTTGCGAGTTGATGGCGTTCCTTACGAATTCTTTTCAGACCTTTTCTAAAGGTGGTATTATCCATGTCGAGATCTTCTTCCTCTTCAGCCGCCTCTTTAAATGCTAATGCCTCTAATATGTATTCACGCATAGACATACTCTTCTTAGTAGCCATCATTTTTAAGTGTACGTGCTGCTCAGCTGGAATATCCAAGCTTAAGCGAATCATGTGATGAGCTTGTCCCATACTTTAACCTCCTTATTTCCACATTTCCATAATAACTGAAATGTTGATATTCGTCAATCTCACGATTTTCTAACAAGTAGACGACATTTTGATTAGTTTATGACACAAATTCGACACGCTCCGCAGCAAAAAAAGCGATAAATACGATGGAAACAGTAGCACCGAAAAAAAGCAGTAATTGCGAAACAACTCCGCTATTCAGTAAAATCTTCTGAAAACACGATAAAAAGGATATTTTAATGATTAGGGCCGGGCCTGCGATCTGCGATTCTATTGAAATAAAGTCTATTAATCTTTATTATTGAGGAAAAGGTTTCGATATGCCAAG
>JBAWVE010000058.1:0-11306 GCA_037147435.1 Parachlamydiaceae bacterium | reverse complement strand
GTCCGCGCCGATAGCGCCTTTCCAATGCTTCGCGCATAGCACCGTAGTCATCGCCGTCTGCCGCTTCACGTATCTTATATTTCCGATATCTCCCTGCGTCTTTGGTACCATCGGTAAAGACAACTAAGGTCGATACTGTCGACGTTCCACCGCTAGTGGAGTTGTCAAAACACTCGATGCGCCGGGGATAACGGGCAAGATGCAACCGTTCTTGCATTTCCAGAAGGGTTCGCTCGCGAATTGTTTGGGCATCTTTTTCCTGTCTGAATGTTGCTTCAGCATTAATCAAGGCCATTTCAACGAATCGTTTTTTCTCTCCGCGCTGGGGAGTCAATAACGACACATGGCGTCTATCCGCAGATAAGATGTCTTCAAGCGCTTCGACTCCATCAACATCGATTGGAAGTAAAATTTCCTGGGGCATTTCGACCTGGTGCTGATAGTGCTGCAGCAGGAATGAAGCCAGGAGCTCGCTATCTTCTTCTGCAATCTGTTTGAAGTCATAATGGCGCGATCCGGTTAATTTTCCACCGCGGAAAATCAACTGTGTCACAATCACTTCATCCCCTTCCCTAAATATCGCCAGGGAATCCAGATCAATCCCCATAAGCTTATCTACGGATTGATTTTCCAATGTCCTCTCAATATGCTGGATTGTCCGATGCAAATGGGCGGCTTTCTCGAATTCCAGGGTGTCTGCCGCCACTTCCATCTCATGATAGAGCTCCTTGAGCACTTCTCGGTCCTGTCCGCGCAAAAACTTGAGGGTACGGTTGACGTAAATGTCGTACTCTTCTTTTGTACAGCGATTCACACAGGGCGCCATGCACCGTTTCATATCGTATAAAATGCAGGGACGAGTGCGGCGGGCGAGCTCCTTGTCAGAACATTCTCTCAGGGGAAACATTCTCTGCAGGAGATCGAGGGTCTTTCTGGCAGCATCGGCACTGGTGTAGGGGCCGAAATACAGGCCATCGGGTTTGGGAGCCCCTTTGTAGCGGACTAGCGAGACCATGGGCCAGGGGTGTTGATGATTGACTTTAAGGGCAATGTAGGATTTATCGTCTTTGAGAAGCGCATTGTAGCGCGGTTTGTGCTGCTTGATTAGCGTATTTTCAAGCAATAAAGCTTCTTTTTCAGAAAAGACGACAATGGTATCAATGACCTCTACCTTGGGAATCAGGTAAGGGATCATCGGGCGCCCATCGCCCCCTACCGAGAAGTATTGACGAACCCGTTGCCGCAAATTCTTTGCTTTCCCGACGTACAGCACAGTTCCTTCGCGTCCCTTCATGAGGTAAACGCCCGGTTGCGTCGGAAATGAGTCTAGATCTTCTCGATTAAACAACACCGTCCTCTTGCAGGGCCAGTTGTCCGCAAGCTGCAGCGATATCTTCGCCTTTTGTGTAACGGCAAGTGTTAACGACTTTCGAGCCAAATAAAACGCTACGGAAGTGTTTAACAGCCTTTTTATCTGGGCGTTTGAGGTGAAGGCCTGCAACTGGATTATATGGAATGAGATTAACAGTACACTGCTTACCGTGCAGCAAATGTGCCAGCTCATGGGCATGATCAGGATGATCGTTGATGCCTGCTATCAGGATGTATTCGTAGGTAATATCCCGTTTTGTTTTGCGGGCATATTCATCCATTGCGGAAATGATATCCTCCAAAGGATATTTTCGAGCATAAGGAATGATTTTTAGTCTAATTTTCTGATTCGGTGCGTGCAAAGAGAGAACAAGGTTAACGCGTAGATCTTCTAAAGCCAAACGCTTAATCCCTTCAACAATCCCCACGGTCGAGACGGTGATGCGGCGTTGCGAGAGCCCCATGAGCTTTTGATCGCTCAATATGCGGATAGATTTCACAACAGGATCGTAGTTTTTAAGCGGCTCTCCCATTCCCATATACACAACATGAGAGACATGCTCGCCTTTGCGCATGAGCCATGCATTGATTTGCACGACTTGTTCCACAATCTCTGCAGGACGCAAATTGCGAAAGAATCCATTCTTTCCAGAAGCGCAAAAAGCACATTTTGCGGGACACCCCACCTGCGATGAGACACAGACGGTACGGCGCGCTCCGGAGCAAATTAGCACAGATTCCACAAGGCGCCCATCGCGCAACTTCCAGAGGAATTTGTAGGTTTCCATGTCATCCGAATCCTGGACTTTGACAAGTTCCAGCACCTGGAGCTTCAGATAACCGGCCAGTTTCTGGCGCAGATCTTTACTTAGGTTGGTCATTAAATCCCATTCAAGAACGCCCTTGCTGTACACCCAGTCGATTAATTGGCGTGCGTGGTAATCTTTTTCCCCTTTGTCGCGGAGGATTTCAAGCAGTTCGGTGTCATTTAACTCAAAAAAATCATGCATAAAAAAACTAAAGATAAAATAAGTGTTAATAAAGTAGCAGTATACAAAAAAGTATTTTAGATTACAAGATAAATGATCAGATGAATCCCAATTTCAGGAAAAGATTTTCAAAGCAGATGTGCACTGAGGTGGAGCGTTCCAACGAAAGCCTCGTTTCGGCGATGGCTTTTTGAACGGACGCTAATGGTAGCGACAGTCCCCTTTCAAATGCCTGTTGGATGCTATCCGCACGATCGCGGTGGAGCAATAAGGATAGACTCCCCTGCGTCCCCACCAGTTGTAGGTCGCGATACCATCCATGCAAAACCTCAAGCAATACAAGGGCTTCATTCATCGCATGCATCATGACAGCCCCTTCTACCTCTTTCTCTAAACTCTGTTTGTGGACAGAAGAGAGATCGACTCCGGTAACTTGTAGAAGATCCTTTCTAACTTCCACTTCCACTTGTTTCTTGCCACTTTCTATCCCTTCGGAAATTTGTGTTGCGAGACCGGACAATTCCTTATAGCTCTCGGCTTTTCCTTTGGCTAAAAAGTCCAGAAGCAGCGTACGGAGCGGATGATCACCAGTATTAATCAGACGAATAGCTTGTCCGATGGATCCGTGGGCCATCGCCGCGATTTTTTGTGCCTCGTCATCACTTTTATCCAGCTTTTGCCGTAGAAAAGAGACAACATCCGCCTCTTTTAGCGGCTGGAAGAAGAGCTTACGGCACCGAGATAGCACCGTGGGCAGGAGGGCTGTCGGATTACTTGACAGCAGAATAATCAGAGCATCCTGTGCGGGTTCTTCGAATGTCTTCAATAAAGCATTGGCGCTGTAAGGCAGCATCCTGTCGGCATCATGAAGGATGAACACCTTCCACTCGGCTTCGAAAGGAGAACGATAGACTTCTTCGCTGAATTGCCGCATCGTGGCGATGCTATGCATGCCGGTTTTCCCTTCGGGCCTGTAGATACGGATATCCGGATGATTCCCTGACTCAATTTTGTGGCGATGACTTCCCGTGGGATCGCGCCGGCAGATCAGGAGTTTGGCAAAAGCTTCAGCAAAGAGCCCTTTGCCAATCCCTTCGGGGCCAGCAAACAGTAAGGAGTTGCCGACAGCTTCGTTATTGACAGTGCCTAAAAGGTATTTTTTAATATGATCGTTGCCAATGATGTGCTCAAACATAAAGTTTTCTTTCCAGAACTGCAATTGCTGTAGCGGCAACGGCATCCGCGGGCATCGTGGCATCAATGCAATGGAAGCGGTCGGGTTCGACCTGTGACATTTCAATAAAGGCTTGACGCACAGTTTGATGAAACTCAAGCCGCTCCCCTTCTATGCGGTCTGTCTCGCCAGCAGTCGCGTGCTCTTTAGTAAGACGACGCGTCCGCTCCAAGCCTGTTTGAGGATCGATATCCAGGAAAAAAGTGAGATCCGGCACTGTCGCGCCGCACAAGGCATTGCACAACGAACGCACCCATTCGACGCCAAGGCCGCGCCCGGCACCTTGATAGGCGACTGTGGAGTCATTAAATCTGTCGCAGATGACCACACTACCAGCAGTAATGGCAGGGGCAATCACATCTTCGATGTGTTGTGCGCGAGCGGCAAGAAAGAGCATTAGCTCTGCTCGGGCGCCAATTTTTATTGCCTTTTGATGAGTTAAAAGCCAGCGACGCACTTCCTCACCGAAGGGTGTGCCGCCAGGCTCACGGGTGATGAGGACAGGAAGACCTGCGGAGAGTATGGCTGATTCCAAGCTTTTGATAAGCGTTGTTTTCCCTGCGCCTTCCCCCCCTTCAACAGTGATGAAGTGAGGGAGGTTTAGGGCTTGTGACTTATCCTTGCTCATCATCTGACACATTGCTTTCCTGGAGACCTTCCTCTTGTTCTAACTCTTCATTCTGCTCGATTTCCTCTTCCGCTTCGCAATCGGGAACAAGAGCCTCTACAGGGGTTTCAGGAAGTGGTGTCACGCCATTTTCGGGCTCCTGACCGCCATTGTCTTCAATCTTCTGGATAGCGACAAGGCGATCCTCTTCACGCAGGTTGACCAATTTAACACCTTGGGTATTGCGTCCCATGACGCGTAGATCGCGCATACTGATCCGCACTGTCTGGCCTGAAGAGGAGATCATTACCATGCCATCTTTGTCAGTGACGCAGATTGCGCCCACAACGTTTCCGTTGCGATCGCTTGTGATGATGGAGCGTACGCCGACGCCACCGCGGTTTGTTTGGCGGTAGTCCTCAACGAGAGAGCGTTTGCCGAAGCCGTTTTCGCAAACGACCAGGACAGTTTCGTCGCCATTGACCACTTCACAGCCAACAATGAAGTCTGTTTCACTCTTGAGGGTAACCCCTTTAACGCCCCGAGCCATCCGGCCCATGGCGCGGACATTGCATTGATCAAAGCGAACAGCCATGCCGCTATAAGTGAATAGCATGACCTGTTGTCCTTTCTTGACTAGACGTGTCGCCATGACTTCGTCGCCTTCATCGATATCGAGGGCCCAAACCCCTTTGCGGCGTGGATTGCTGAATTCGCTGAGGAGTGTTTTTTTAACGACCCCTTTGCGTGTTGCCATTAGGATACATTCTTCATCATTGAAACCTGACACACGCATGACTGTGGCGATTTTTTCATCTGGACGGATATCTTCCAGCAGGTTAACGAGAGGTTTACCCTTGGACTTTCTACCTGTTTCCGGGATTTGCCAGACCTTAAGCCAGTAGCAGCGGCCCAGGTTAGTGAAAATCAGTAGATAATCGTGAGTGGAAGCCACATACAACCCCTTAATGGAGTCATCTTCCCGCTTCATTGAGATGCCGGTGACGCCTTGTCCTCCACGACGCTGTTCGCGGAATGTATCGATCGGCATCCGTTTGATGTAATCGTCTTCGGATATGGTAATGATCACAGGTTCGTTAGCGATCAGATCTTCCATATTAACTTCGCTCTCTGCCGCGATGATCTGCGTCCTGCGTTCAGGCTTATATTGTTTAACGACATCTGCGAGCTCTTCGCGGATGATATCGCGCACCATTGTCTCGCTGGCAAGAACAGCTCTGAAGTATTCGATTTTCTTCAATAGTTCATTATACTCATCGGTAATCTTATCGCGTTCCAACCCAGTCAGTTGGTAGAGGCGCAGCTCAAGAACAGCCACAGCTTGTTTATCGGAAAAGTCAAAACGCTCCATCAATTGCGCTTTAGCCTGATCGCGATTTTCGCTGGCTCTAATGAGTTTTACGACCTCATCCATGTGATCGATGGCTTTCAAATAGCCTTCGAGAACATGAGCACGCGCTTCTGCTTTTGCCAATTCAAAACGGGTACGGCGGCGGACAACGTCAATTCTGTGATCTATCCAACAAACGATGAAATGCTTGATATTCATGATGCGCGGCAACCCTTTGTCCAGGGCCAGCATATTACAACCAAATGTCACTTCGAGATCGGTAAATTTGTAGAGCTGATTGATTGTCACTTCAGGAATTTCATTGCGTTTGAGTTCGATGACGACGCGCATCCCGTCCTTATCGGATTCATCACGCAGGTCGGAAATCCCTGTCAGCACCTTATCGTTGACGAGGTCTGCCATCGCTTTAATCAAGACAGATTTATTGATATTGTAAGGAATTTCATCGATGACTAAGCGCTGTCTTTCATTTTCAGCATCTTCGACGCGGATGACACCTCGCAGCGTAATTTTCCCGCGACCTGTGTGGTAGGCCTCTTTAATACCGCGGTAACCGCAGATGATCCCCCCTGTGGCGAAATCGGGACCAGGCATGACCTGCATAATTTCATCGACAGTTGTTTCCGGATTATCCAACAGCAGGTTTGTTGCTTTGGCCAGTTCATGAAGATTATGAGGTGGAATATTCGTTGCCATCCCGACAGCGATACCGGATGACCCATTGCACAGCAAATTGGGAAATCTAGCAGGGAAAACCGTGGGTTCTTTCTTTGTTTCGTCGTAGTTGGGCACCATGTCGACGGTTTCTTTGTCGAGATCGTCCATTAACTGAACAGAGGCGTGTGTCAGACGCGCCTCAGTATAACGCATCGCAGCTGGAGGATCGCCATCCACAGAACCGAAGTTCCCCTGTCCATTGATCAGAGTGTAACGCATCGCCCAGCTTTGTGCCATCCGCACGAGGGTCGGATAGATGACCTGTTCACCATGCGGGTGGTAATCCCCGGAAGTATCGCCGGAAATCTTGGCGCATTTACGGTGTTTTCCGCCGGGAGACAGGTTCAGCTGCCGCATTGCGTATAGAATACGTCGTTGGGAAGGTTTTAAACCGTCACGGACGTCGGGTAAAGCGCGCGCAATGATGACGGACATCGAATAGCGAAGATAACTATCCTTCATCTCATCTTCAACATTACGAGAAATGATCATTTCATTAAGTGTGTATGACATAGTTCAATCCTTAGATGTCTAGATTTTTGACAGAGAGAGCGTGTTGTTCAATAAAGGCACGCCGCGGTGGCACATCCTCTCCCATCAACATTGTAAACATGTAGTCAGCGGCAACAGCATCGGGCAGTGTTACTTTGACTAGAGTGCGTACCGTAGGATCCATTGTTGTCTCCCACAATTGGTCCGCGTTCATTTCACCCAATCCTTTATAGCGTTGGATTTCAATTCCTTTTCTGCCATTGGCACGGAAGTAGTCTGTCACTTCGCGCAATGTAGCAAAGGGATGGACATGCCCGTCATCTTCGACGATATCGACGAGGTTGCCATCAGCAATTGAGTAGTTTTCAATTTTGAAGCCAAAAGCTCCTAAATTAGCGACGAGGGCGTTCATTCCTTCCTCTTCATAGAGCTCGATAAAATGCAGGCGAGCCGGGCGGAATATGCGCATTTCCGGCGTAATTTCCTCTTCAGGAATTGACGCGAGAGTCTCGGAATGTCGTTTTCTCTGAGCGTCGTCGCTTGTTTCTCTGTAAGTCTCCAATTCTGTATTGGAGAAGGCAAAACACGACTTCTCTGGAAGGTCGATTTTAAATCGAGGAAATAAGCCCTCCTGATTGCGGCCAGCCAGGAATTCTCTAAAAGGAACCCCTTTTCGTTCGAGGCGCATGACGAGTGATTCGACTTCGAGGATAGCCTTTAGAAGCTCTTTTGTCTTCTCTTGGCCGATTAATTCCTGATGACCCGCCAGGCGCAACTTGACATCGCTTACTCCGAGCTCCAAAAGATAGTCATCCATTTCTTTTTCTGAATGGATATAACGGCTGGTTTTTTTACGCGTCACGCGATACAAGGGCGGCTGTGCAATATAGATGAAGTTGTTTTCGATCAGTGCGGGCATATGGCGGTAGAAAAATGTCAGTAGTAAGGTACGGATATGGGATCCATCAACGTCAGCATCCGTCATGATGATGACTTTGTGGTACCGCAGTTTTTCCAAGTTGAAGCCATCCACGCCGATCCCACAACCTAGAGCGGAGATCATTGTGCCCACTTCTGTGTTCTGCAAAATTTTCTCCAGGCGGGCTTTTTCTACGTTGAGGATCTTACCACGGATGGGCAGAATGGCCTGGTAGCGTCGATCTCGGCCCGACTTGGCTGATCCACCGGCAGAGTCCCCTTCCACGATATAAATCTCGCAAAAAGCGGGGTTTTTCTCCTGACAGTCGGTCAGTTTACCTGGAAGCCGTCCGCTATCGAGGGCTGACTTACGCAAGGTCAATTCGCGGGCTTTTCGTGCAGCTTCACGGGCTTGTGCCGAGAGGATAGCTTTTTCTGCGACTGTTTTGGCGATAACCGGGTTTTCGTCGAGGAAAATGGACAATTCTTCGCCGACAACCTGTTGAACGACAGATCCGACATCGCTATTGCCAAGACGTTGCTTTGTTTGCCCTTCGAACTGTGGGTTAGCGACTTTCACTGAAATGACGGCAGTTAACCCTTCGCGCATATCTTCTCCGGTGAGGGAGATTTTGTCGTTTCTCAAGAGGTTTTTAGTTTTGATGTGATTATTCAAGACACGCGTCAGCGCTGTTGAAAATCCAGTGAGGTGGGTTCCGCCGTGCTTGGTAGAGATATTATTGACGAACGAGAACACATTTTCGGTGTATGTTTCGTTCCATTGCATGGCCACTTCAATTTCGATTGGACCGTCATCGCCTTGTTTGACGCCATGGAAATAGACTGGATTGGGAAACAGGGCCGTCTTATTTTCATTCAGGTAAGAGACAAAGGAGGCAAGGCCGCCGCTGTAGCAGAAATTGACATCATCTTTATCGTCATTACGTTCATCAATAAAATAGATATTAATTCCCTTATTCAGGAAAGCAAGCTCGCGCAAACGTTTTGCGAGGATATCATAATCGAATTCACGGACAGTCATGATGGTTTCATCAACGGCAAAATTGATTTTTGTTCCGCGTTTAGTTGTATCGCCGACAATTTTCAATGGCTGAGAGACTTTTCCTTGAGAGAATTCCATCTCGTAGATTTTGCCGTTTTTAAAGACCTGGACAACCATTCTTTTGGAGAGTGCGCACACGCAGGATACACCGACGCCGTGGAGGCCGCCGGAGACTTTGTAAGTGTCTTTATCAAACTTTCCGCCAGCGTGCAAGACCGTCATGACAACTTCTAAAGCTGAGACGTCTGCTCCGCGTTTAATCGATTCCTTCTCATGTTTTTCGACAGGGATTCCGCGGCCATTATCCTCGATGGTGGCCGAGTTATCTTTATGGAGTGTGACGTAGATGGCTGTGCAGTGTCCTGCCATGGCTTCGTCAATGCAGTTATCGACAGCTTCATAAACGAGTTGATGTAATCCGCTGACGCCGGTATCTCCGATGTACATGCCCGGCCGTTCGCGAACAGCCTGCAGACCCTCCAGAACGGTAATCGAACTCGCGTTGTATTCGTGAGCCACCGGTTTAGCGATATCTTCTGTTACTTGATTATCTTGAGACATACGGCACCTTATAGATTGTAAACTTAAAAACGGCAGTTGTCATCCGATCCTAAATACGATGTTTTGGATCCGGGTTTTTGGAAATCTTTGTCTAAGAGCTGTCAGAATCTTACTTTTATCATGACAACTGAGAAGACTGTGCAGGGTGGAGTTGCGCACTTTAACTGTCAGTACTCCTTCAAAAAATGAGGTTGCTTGCGTCATTCCGGCCAATTTGCTTCCAATGATCGCAGGCCATGCCTCTAACACCATCTCAGGGCGCTCCTGGCAGGAACTATTGAGCTTTGAAAGCACGCCAGTCAGCAAATCCTTCACCTGATGCGAAGTCACCTGGGTTCCGTCATACCTGTAGGGGGTGCGTGGGCCCTTTTTAATCATGTCACAAGTATCCTCTTAAAAGATGTTCAGAATATCACACTTTCCCTCCTTTCATCAAGTCTTTTCACCAATTGCCCGAATTAAAATAGAGCTATAGTCGCGTGATCAACTGGCTGTGCTTTTTTTACCTAAGGAGAGGCTAAGAAAAAATTGGCAACTGCCAGGATTTTGGCGTATTTTTTCAGCAAAAAAGATGGTTGAATAGCCTTGATCACCTGAACGAAGAGGATTTTCAGTTAAAATGTTAGCCTTGATCACCTTTATAGAGTAAACTTTCGGTCAGCATTTTGCAGAATGGCTGCATTTGTGTAATGGCATATTGTGTGAGGGAGTTTTACAGGATAGGCAGGATGTAACAGCAGGATTTTTATGGGGATGATTTTTGAGGGATAGACAATAGGATTGTATGTGTAGGTAATTCAAATACCCCAATTTCCATCACTTAAAAATCATCCTCATAAAAATCCTGCTGTTACATCCGGCCTATCTTGTAAACTTCTGACCGAAAAGGTGATCAAGGCAAAATTTTTCAGGGTTGATTTATTTTTTTGCGAATCTCATCAGCTTCTTCATTGAATGTTTCAATTGCCTCTTTTTTTAGTTTGTATTTTTTCATTTTCTCGTTATCTTCATCAGTAATCGAACTTACAGATGGCCCTGTTGTATTTTTTAGGGCGTTATCAATTATCCCTTGAATTTTTTTTTCATAATAGGCTATATTTTTAGTCTTAGTTGTTACTTTTTTATCAATTAGATTAGTATAGAATTTTTCATATCCATCCTGATTGAATTTTATTGTGCTCACTGTTTTTTTCATATGTACATCGGCCTTACTGTTTTTTTCTGTCCCTAATCCTAAATCAACCGCTGTTGCTACGTAAAATTCGGCCAACCCATCTGTCATCTTTGTTAATTGCATATTTATTCCATCTTTATTAACTGTAATGGGAAATGTTATCGTTAATGTATAGGATTTGCCTAAATGAGTAAAGCATTTTGAATACACCTTAGATCCATCAGCAGACTGAGGTGTCTGCATGGTAAAGCCATTAATGGATGATGATTGCGCAACAGAAACATCACCAGGTGGAGCTCCTGGAATTGGTGCCAATGGTGAAGCCATATACAAACCTCCTAATTATGTCTAGACACAAACCCTATGAGCGAAATATCCAGTTGGATTTCTGATTTTTCCAAAGATTCTTCAGCCCACTTCATCCGATGGTAACCTCGACTTTGCACATTTTTTTGAATTCATCTTCCAATAGAGGCATTCTTCAGCTAAATCAATTTCTCGGAAGGGAAAAAAAGGCCGTTCCGTCGAAATTAATTACGCTGGAGTTTGCCTCTCTCTGGAATCTAAACCAAAAAAAATGTACAAAGTCGAGGTAACCACTTATTTCCAATGAAACAAATCCACTACCTAGTTTTCATTATTGCAAACCAAAACATTTTATGTAAACAAATAAATTAAAAAATTAAGTTATATTTAATAATTTATAATAGTTTCATCTTTGTAATTTTTATTTTTTGTCTAGGCTGCCACTGGCTTGTCGTTACCCACATCTATCAATCTAATATTTTAACCGTAACAGGGCATGTTT
>JBAWVE010000057.1:0-11436 GCA_037147435.1 Parachlamydiaceae bacterium | reverse complement strand
TTGCAAGCTGGCCCTTGCAAGCTGGGATTGCAAGCTGGCCCTTGCAAGCTGGGATTGCAAGTTAAGTAATTTTTTGATATAATGAACCTTAGTGGGGATTATTATTCCTTCAGCTTAGGCAACTTGTAATTTTACGAAGGGGTTTTTATGAACGAAACTAATACCGAAGTTGGCGGCTTTGGCACTCAAAACCAGGGTTCAAATTTTGTCGCTCCCGCGGCTAAAGCGGCTAGTGTAACGCCTTCAGTCGCGCCAGCTGTTTATCACCCGACGACATCTACAATGAAAGCAAGTGAACTAGCAGCCCTTGATGTGGCGCTCCAGGCTGGCAATCCCATGCTGTTGCCGCCTCATATGGTCATTGCGAATTTAAGACTTCAAATAATCGAAATCGAAAGTAAAATTATCAGTGATATCTGCAAGTCAATGTCAAAGTCCGCACAGGAAATGAGCGAGCAGAATAAGGAAGCGTACATCAAGTCCGTCACAGTTGATGCAGCCAAAGGGGGGCCAAAGTCAGGAGCTGAGTATCTTTTTTACCTGATGTCAATTCCGAGCAGCCAAAAAGAAAAAGAGCTTGAGGGTCCCACAGAGAGCGAGTTCCAAAGAACTTTAGATCAAACCCTTAATACTTGGCTTGTCAATCCCATTAGCATGACAGGAAATATCGCGACTGATGGATACCCCAGTGTAGCATTCATTGCCGGCAGCTTGATTGGAGGCATTGGTACGATTGATGCCAGTAGTGCATCTTTTGGGAAAGTGAGTGTCAGTCCAGTGGCAGACGCCTTGGCTGGTGGATTAGGGCAGGCGTCCGGCTTGCCTGGTGACTATCAGTTGGCGGCAGGACTTGTTGCGGCATTGCTTTATCAGGGAGCCTTTAATAAAGCAGCATCAATGACAATGCAAGCGGCGACGACAGGTAGTAAGCCGCCGCAAGATCTTGATTTTGCTCTCAATTTTGCCAGTCAGGTGTTGTCAATCATCGCTCCAAATATTGAAAGTACAGCTCAACTTGACCCCAAAAAATTCAATCCAAAAGTCAATGCTCAGAATAATCTTATTCGTCTCATGTTGGGGACGGTCGCTTTAAATATGGTCTACCGGATTGGATATGGAGGCATGACGGGAGTTGATTTAAGAAGCTTGCTGCAGGGAAATACGCAGGATCTGCCTGATGCTATTCGGGGCACTGTAGAGAGTCTTGTGGCTGAAATCAATAAGTACATGCCGGAAGATCCAACGGCCCATGAGAGCTTGTTGTCTCAATTAGCTGAGTATGTAGACAGCCAGGAGTCTGTTGACTCTATGCTTCAAACGAAGAGCATGCTTGGAGATCTTATGCGCGGTGTGTCCCCTCCAATGGGGCAAGTGTAGAAGCAGTAGTTCCCGTGAAAAGATTCATCCCTTCCTCATTTGGGAATGATGTTTCGTTCGTTTGTCCTCTTATCAAGGACAAGATTTCAGAAGAAGCATTTTAGAAGCTGGTTTAAATACGTAAAGTCTTTATAGCTAGCGAGTTCTCGACAAGAATGCATGGACAGCTGCGCGATGCCGATGTCTACAGTGGGCATGCCTGTGAGCTGTGCATGGATAGGACCGACGGTGGATCCACAGGGGATATCTCCGCGGGTGACGTAGTGTTGCAGTGGAATATTGTGTTCATGGCAGAGACGGACGATTTCTGCGGACGATCGCGCATCGGAGGCGTATCGATGTTGTGCATTTGTTTTGATGATAATGCCCTGATTCAGCAATGCTAAGTGACGCGGTTCATGTTTTTCCGGATAGCCCGGATGGAAAGCATGACCTAAATCGACTGAGGCGCATAGCGAACGGCTGAGCAATCTGAAATAGTCATCACGTGAGAGGTTTAATCCAGCACAGACTCTTTCCAAAGTTTGAGTGAAAAATGGAGAAGCGGCGCCCTGTGCTGTGTGGGATCCAATTTCTTCATTATCCCAAAAGACGACCATTTGGATTCTTTCCCGATTAGAAGGTTTCTGTTCAAGCAGACCACGTAATGCTGCATAGACACTCATTAAGCTGTCTATTCTGTACGATGCGATCAACTCTCTGTTTTCACCAATTAAAGAAGCAGGCTCGACCGGCACGAGAAACAGGTCATAAGCGAGGAGCGTTTTGAGGGGAATGGCCTTTTTTAGGCTTCGTTCAAGAAAACTGCTCGCTGTTTTTTTATCGGTGATTCCGGCTAACGCAGCTAGGTGTTCTTGTTTATTCAGGACGGGACCGCTGTCGTTGACATTACGGTCAAGGTGAATGGCAAGTTGTGGGATCACGACAGGGTGTTCATTGAGATGGACCAGGGCTTCGCATGTTTCCCCTTTGGTGTCGGTAAAAACAAGACGGCCGGCAATGCAGAGATCGCGGTTGAGCCAAGAAGTGATGAGGGGTGCTCCATAGACTTCCAGTCCGAGCATCGTCATATTTTCTTTGATGAATTCGGCATGTGGTTTGAGTTTGAATGAGGGACTATCAGTGTGGGAAGCGGCGACGCGGACTTCTTTAGGGGGGCTTTCAGGAAGCGAAAAAGCGCAGATTGATGATCCATTGCGGGTGACAAAATAGCGTCCACCGGCTTTTAGTTTCCACTGCTCATCCTCGTTGATTTCTTTAAATCCTGCTTTCACTAGTTCTTGACGGCAGTTGGAGACTGCATGCCATGCTGTGGGGGAATGATCCAGGAATTGTAAAAGTTGGGTAGACAGTTGGTCTGTTGTTTCTTTATTCATTGTTTAATCCTCATACAGCTGATCGAAGTTGTTAACCTTTGTGACCGAACGTGGGTATTTGGCTTGTGCATGGGTGTAAGACTTATCGTAGTAATCCAGAACGATTTCAAGAGCCTGTAAAATATTCCCCTGTGCGATGTACGACAGTGCCTCATTTTTGCGTTGTCCACCCAGATGCCGGCCAATTCTTTCTGTTGCTAATGCTAATTGTTCCGCAGGAAATTGTCCATATTCCGCCATTAACCGTTGTATGCGTTCTTCCCTTGGAATATCAATGAAAATCATGGGGGAGCGGCGCATTTGTTCGAAAATGCCCGTCGGAAGGCAACATGTGCCGATCATACGACTTTCGTCTTCAATCCAGAGGGGACGTGAGGGATCGCTTTTTGCTAAAAGGACCCCGATTTCATTTTCAAAATGTTCTGTGGAGGGTTGGCTGCCGCACATTCCGATTTTTCCGAAGGCACTACCACGGTGGTTTGCGATCGCTTCCAGGTTGAGAACCTGGTGTCCCTTTTCTTTCAGTCTATCTAACATAGATGTCTTGCCACTGCCTGTCATGCCGCCAAGGATGGTGATGTGACGGGGAATGTCAAACTGACTCAACACCCAACGCCGAAAGGTCTTATAACCTCCCTGTAACCTGAAAACGGCAGTTGAAGATGATACATTAACGCAATCTTTTGAGTTAAAATCTTGCGTTAATTTATCATCTACAACTGCCGTTTCCAGGCATAACGCTATTGTCTTGATTCCGGCAAATTCCAGCAGCCATGACAGCGCTCCGCTGCGCATGCCGCCTCGCGCGCAATAAACCTTTGCCGGAAGCGCACCCCCGTCTGTCAATAAGGTCGCTTGGGCTACCAGGTCAGCCAATTTTGGCCCGGTTAATGTCAAACCGAGCGAGATAGCCGCTTTTTGCCCTTGCTGTTTGTAGATCGTTCCTACAGCCGCGCGCTCTTCGTTACTAAAAAGGGGAAGGTTGACAGCGCCCGGAATATGCCCTTGGGCAAATTCTCCGGGACTGCGTACATCGAAGATTGTTCCTGGTGAGTCAAGAAAGTCTTCCGTAATCGTTTTATGCGGAAGGAACAAGCTTTTTCAATCCCCCGAGAAATGGTTGCAGGACGGCGGGAATGTCTACGGAACCGTCGGCATGTTGGTTGTTTTCCAGCAGAGCCACCATCAGACGTGAGGTGGCGAGGCCGGATCCATTCAGTGTATGGACAAGTTCGAGTTTACCGTCTTTTTTCTTGTAGCGGATGTTAGAGCGGCGTGACTGGTAGTCGGTGCAATTCGAGACAGAGGACACCTCGTAATAGCGGTTTTGTCCGGGCAACCACACTTCGATATCGACAGTACGTGCTGCAGCGAATGACATGTCGCCAGTGACAAGCAACATATTTCGGTAGTGGATCCCCAGGCCTTGCAGGATTTCCTCGGCGCTTGCCAACATAATGTCAAACACAGCCGCACTATCTTCAGGTTTTGAAAAACAGAACATTTCAACTTTATTGAATTGGTGCGTCCTGATCAATCCACGCTCTTGTGATCCTGCGGCACCAGCTTCGCGTCTGAAGCAGGGCGTGTAGGCAGTATAGCGGAGAGGGAGGTCCTCTTCAGGCAAAATTTCGTCGTAGTGCAGCCCGTTAAGGGAAACCTCAGCAGTTGGAATGAGGTAAAGATGAAATTCGTTGTCGAAGAGTTTAAATTGCTGGTTGTCAAATTTAGGAAGCTGTCCGGAGCCAAACAAGATATCACGACGGATGACTGCAGGGGGCATCCACTGTTCGAATCCGTTTTTAATTTGCACGCTTAACATGTAGTTGATCAAAGCCCATTCGAGACGGGCTCCGAGATTTCTGTAGACGGGCCAGCCGGATCCGGCAATCTTGGCCCCTCTTTTAAAATCGAAGAGATTCAGTTTTTCATTCAATTCCAGATGGTTTTTGAAAGGGAAATTAAATGTGGGTATTTTTCCCACTTCTTTGATCATGACGTTGTCGTGCGGATCCTGGGCAATTTTAATATCGTCCATGGGGATGTTGGGGAGTCTGGCAAGCTCTAAAGTGAACTCTTCTTCTAGAGGAACGAGTTGTTGGTCCAGGGTGCGGATCTCATCTGCGTGGTGTGCGACTTCGGACATCACTGTAGAGACGTCTTTTCCTTCACGCTTCATTGTGCCGATGAGTTGCGACTGTTCGTTATGCTTCGCTTTGAGGCTTTCGACTTTAGTTTTCATCGAACGAATTTTTTCATCCAACTCTACAATATGAGATAAGCTGATCGAGGGCTCTTTTGTTTGGAGCTTGGCTTCGATTTCTTTGTGGTTTTTGCGGATTAGCCGGATATCTATCATGGAATTGTTCCTCTCAGTCTATAGTTCAACAACAAAACTACTATACAACGACCACCGGTTTTGCGGCAACTGCTCATAATTTTGAACAGCAGTTCCTGTAAAAAAAATGTTTCTCTGAAAAAAAATCGCATCTCTTAATAGTTGGAAGCGAAGATCGCGAAGACACGCGAAGATTTTTCTGTAGATAAATCTTCGCGTGTCTTCGCTTGCTTCGCGATCTTGGCGTTCAATCATTAAGAGATGCGATTTCTTCAGTGTCTTTGGGCGGGTGTGTTTCTTTCTTGCTTTCATACGGGGTAGATGATACACAGAAGTCGGATTTCGATCGGAAAATAGATGTGATTTGGAGGAAAAATGCGTATTGCAAACAAGTGTCGTTGGGTTGTCCTGCTCTATCTTACTTTGGCTGCCACCCTGAATCTCACTGCTCAAGAGCTGCTTAAGACTCAAGATGTCGATACGATCATGAAACAGATTTTCACTCAACACGTCGATAAAAAAGAGATGACCGTATCGATTTTAAGAAAATCTTTTCATATTTATATCGATCAGTTTGACCCGCAAAGAATCTATCTATTGCAAAGTGAAATTGCCTCTTTTCTTGATGTCAGCGATGCTCAAATCCAACGATTTATGGAACAATACGAAAATGGGAAATTTCCCGAATATGAGCAACTCAACGGGATTATCCAAAAGGCGATAGCCAGGGCGCGCGATATACGTGCGAAGCTGGAAACAGAGAATGTGATACAATTTTTTCAGGAGAATACTTCACAGCAGCAGAGCAAAGATGATGATTGGAGCGACCCTGATTTAAAGCGGTCATTTGCAACGACTGAGAGCATGCTTGTCACACGGATGAAGGACAGTTTAGCTCAATTTATTTCAGAAGAGAAGCAACGTTATGGCGCCGCTTATGTCCAAAACAGGCAAAGCCAAACAATTCATCTGTTTGAACAAATACTGCGAGAGCATGAAAATCAATATCTCTTCGTTAATGAAAACGGCCAGCCCATGGGCCAGTCAGAAAGGGATAACGCCTTTACAATGCATGTGTTAAAGGCTTTGGCTAGCAGTCTTGACGCCCATACAACCGTTTTAAATCCAGCAGAGGCATACGATATGCGCTTACGATTAGAAAAAGAAATTGAAGGGATAGGCGTTGCTTTGCAATCTACTCCCAATGGATATGTCATCGCACAGCTCGTTAAGGACAGTCCTGCAGAAAAAAGCAGCCTAATACAGGTTAACGACCGCCTTGTAGAAATTGATGGGACAAAAATCGGCAGTTTACCTTTTGAAAAAGTCACGGGAATGCTCCGCGGTGACAAAGGGTCTAAAGTTTCGCTCGTGCTGGAACGCGTCGGTGGCCAAAACGAAGCCCCAAAAAAAATTAGCGTGGCACTAGTCAGAGAGGCGATCCCCGTGAATGAAGACCGTGTTACAACAAAATTTATAGAAGCAGACGGCGGCATCATTGGCATTGTTAAACTCGATACCTTCTACCAAAGCGAAAACGGCGTCACCAGCGAAGAGGATGTGCGTAATGCTATTCATCTACTGGATCAAAAGGGTAATTTGCGCGGTCTCATTTTGGATCTTAGGGAAAATAGCGGTGGCTTTTTATCGCAAGCTGTTAAAGTCGCCGGTTTATTCATCACAAACGGCGTTGTTGTCGTGTCCAAGTATTTCAATGGTGAAGAGCATTTCTACAGGGATATGGACGGTAAAACTTCCTATAATGGTCCCCTCATCATATTGACATCTAAGGCTACAGCCTCTGCCGCAGAGATCGTGGCGCAAGCTTTGCAAGACTATGGAGTAGCGATTATTGTGGGCGATGAACACACGTACGGCAAAGGAACAATTCAAAGTCAGACTGTCACGGAAAATAAAGCTTCAACTTTCTTTAAGGTGACTGTAGGGAAATATTATACTGTATCGGGGAAGACGCCGCAGATTCAGGGCGTCAAGGCAGATATTCTCGTCCCAAGCTTATTTGCCCGTGAAACGATGGGAGAGGAACATTTGGACTATCCTCTCAACCCGGATATCATCCCTGCATCGTACGAAGATACTTTGGCTGACATCCCCCTCAATTTGAAGCCGTGGTATATGCGTTATTACACTCCAACAATCCAAGGAAAAAAACTGTTTTGGGATAATATGTTGCCAGAACTCAAGCGTGATAGCGAAGAGAGAATGCACCGTAATCAGATCTATCAAGATTTTCTAATCGGAAAAGTCAACGGACGCGCTGCTGATGTGGAAAATATGCAAACGGCTGAAGCTGTCTCTGTGATGAAGGACATGATCCGCTTGCAAATCCTGCACAGAGGCACCGAGCCTGCTGACGCCACAGAGACAGTGAAGAAGTAGACCATAATGGCTAGAATTACCAATCTCACATTCCTTGCAATAGCTTTTACCCTATTGACAAATTCGCTCTCCGCCCTCACGCCTAATCAAGCAGCCGTTGCAGATCAGGTCAATAGTGTTGCAGTGCCTTCTGGTGACCTCGCTGCAGTCGTTGAAGCGCTGGGCGGCATCCCTAAGTTCGAGATTTATGAAACGTGGGATACACTGGCCGGTGAGCAATATACGACGATGATGCCGGCTAACCACTATGTCACCAGGCGTTTTATTCATCACTTGTATAATGCAATAGACTCCGCCTGGAATCAGACCATTCGTTGGCCAGACTGTCTGAATATTGACGGTTGGGCACTCGGTGGAGGAGGGCGTGCCTTCCTCGATGGGGACAGCAGTGCAGAGGGGTACAAGTCCGACTATTGGGATATCAGTCTCGGATGTCAAACGCTGCTGACTCCATGCCTTCTGGTGGGGATAGCGGGAAATTATGCGCAAGATCTTCTCCTTCTTAATCAGGGAGGTCGCACAACATGGAAGAATGGGCAGGGCGCTCTTTATGGTGCATTCCACACGGACTATTTTTATCTGCTTGCTGATGTGATTGGAGGGGGTAGTGTGACAAGGTTGAAGAGGCCTATCGCCATTGGAGAAATATCAAGAAAAGCAGAAAGTCACCCTAAGATATGGCAAGGGACGTTTTACGGGGAAGTTGGAGCTGATTTCAATTTTTGCGAATTCATGTGCCAGCCCTTCTGTGGAGTCGAAGTGGGGTATTACAAGAGTAAGAAAATTCAAGAAAGCGGTGCCGATTCCATGAACCTTATTGTGGCTGGGAAATCCACACACACGCTGAACACCTCCCTGGGGGTGCATTTGACATATGATTGCGACGCCATCCTGATCAGAGGGGATGCGGCCTGGCTGCACGATTTCGGTTCGTTAACTTCGAACGTAACGAATCAATTTCAGTCGTTTGGTGCTCCGTTTACCGTCAAAGGAAGCAAGCAGGGGAACGATGGAGTCTGGGGTGTTTTGAACATGTCTACGAATACCGCCGACATATTTAACCTCTACGCCGAGCTGACAGGCGAGATTTGGGAGCACTGGTCTGCATACGGCTTTGACATGGGATTTTCGTTCCAATTTTAACGTTTTAACGAGCCCTTCCTAACAGTACTTCAAAAGATTATGTTTTTTTACAATCTTCAAGAGGGAGGCTTGTTCAAATCCAATGGTATGTTACTGATTTCTGTATTATTGTGTAGGTACTCATAAAGTGGGCTAAAGTTGCGATGATGGGCTTAATCTTGCATAAAGATGCGGGAGTTCTTGAGAAAGATTCATTGGATGTTTATGTTTGGATTGTAGATGGAGTTTTGCAAGTTCCTCTGCAGCTCACCCGATAGGATTCTATGGCGTACCAGGCGACACTTCAGAAAAAAACATTTCATTTTAAAGATTTAAAAACACTTTTGGCACGGGCTTCTCCCGATCGTTCTGCCGACCATTTGGCAGGCATTGCCGCTGGATCGGAGCTGGAACGTGTCGCGGCGCAGCAAGCTCTTGCCGATGTCCCTCTCAAGGCTTTCTTAAATGAAGACTTCGTTCCCTACGAGAAAGATGAGGTCACGCGCCTGATCATCGACACTCATGATAAAATTGCGTTCAAACCTATCAGTCATCTGACTGTCGGTGAATTTAGGGAATGGCTTCTAAATTATTCCACGGATGAAGCTGCTCTCGCAGAAGTAAAAAACGGGGTTACTCCGGAAATGGCCGCTGCCGTTTCAAAACTTATGCGCATTCAGGATCTCGTGACCGTTGCGAGAAAATGCCGTGTCATCACACGTTTCAGGTCTACCATTGGTCTGGAAGGGCATTTTTCAACACGTCTTCAGCCAAACCATCCAACAGATGACGCTAAGGGGATTTTTGCAAGTATTATGGATGGCCTGCTTTTAGGCAGCGGTGACGCCGTTATCGGGATTAACCCAGCGACCGATAATCCGGCTAATGTCATGAATCTTTTGAAAATGGTCGATGATATCCGCTCACAATTTCAAATCCCGACTCAATCATGTATCCTGTCGCATATCACCACAATGCTGCAATGCATTGATGAGGGGGTTCCTGTAGATCTTGTTTTTCAATCCATTGCCGGCACAGAGAAAGCTAATACTAGCTTCGGCGTCACCCTCTCTCTGCTTGATCAAGCGAACTTAGCGGCCCGCTCATTAAAACGAGGAATAGTCGGTCAACAGGTTATGTATTTTGAAACAGGCCAGGGCGCTGCACTTTCGGCAAATGCCCATCATGGAATGGATGCCCAAACAGCGGAAACTCGCGCCTACGCGGTTGCCAGGCGGTTTGACCCTTTCCTTGTCAATAGCGTGGTCGGTTTCATTGGTCCAGAATACCTTTACAATGGTAAACAAATCATCCGCGCTGGCCTTGAAGACCACTTTTGCGCTAAACTAATGGGATTGCCCATGGGTTGCGATGTCTGTTATACAAATCATGCTGATGCCAATCAGGATGATATGGACGTTCTCCTTACGCTATTAGCTGCTGCCGGCTGCTCCTACGTCATGGGATTACCAGGAGCTGATGATATCATGCTCAGTTACCAGAGCACCTCCTTCCACGATGCCCTTTATGTACGCAAAATTCTTGGACTGAGGCCTGCGCCAGAATTCGAGGAATGGCTGGTGAAAATGGGACTCTGGAATTCGAAAAAACTTGAAATTTGCACGATTAAAGGTTTAAACGCACGTGTGACAAATATGTTGTTGGGAAACCTCTCAGATGTAAGGGATCACTTATGAACCTATGGGATCAATTGAAGGAGCATACACAGGCAAGAATTGGACTTCACCGCGCGGGTCATTCGATATCGACACCGGAAATTCTTGAGTTCAAGCTGGCGCATGCTCTGGCACGTGATGCCGTCAACGATATTTGGGATGTTGTACGCATTGAAAAAAAACTGAAGGCTTTGGGAGAAAAACCTCTTAGGGTTGAAACGACTGTCACTGCACGAGAATTGTATCTCAGATTCCCCAATTTTGGCAGAATTCTTAGCGAAAAAAGTCAGATTAAACTGGAAAAATACAAAAAGAACCATCATGTCGATATCGCCGTTATTGTATCGGATGGCCTGTCTGCCCGTGCAATAGATCATCATTTTATCCCTTTCTGGAAGATTCTAAAACCACTTTTAAAAGAAACATTAAGTGATCTGAAAATTGCACTGATTTTAGCGCCCTTTGGACGGGTGGCTTTGAGCGACCCTATTGGAAGTGAACTGGGTGCCAAGCTTAGCATTATCTGCGTCGGCGAGCGTCCGGGGTTAAGTACTGTAGACAGCTTAGGTATCTACCTGACATATTCCCCAAAACAAGGCAACACGGATATTAAAAGGAACTGTATCTCAAATATCCATCCTCCTGAAGGGCTATCCTATGCCTCTGCAGCAGATAAATTGTGTTTTTTGATCACAGAATCCTTAAGGCTGAAACTTTCAGGGGTCAAGTTAAAAGAGGAGTCCGATCATATACTCCTCCTAGCTCAAAATGAGAATGTGGACGGCGCCAAAGCCTCGGGGTTGAATCGATCGTAAGCCACCTCATATTTCTAATATTAGGTGGCTTACGATCGTTCAACCGCGAGAGCTTTCGCGCTAGTCCACATTCTCATTTTGAGCTAGGAGGAGTATATCTTCATTACATAAAATCCCTGCCGTGATATCCTGCCCATCTTGTTATTGCACCTGCTCATAAAGTGGAGGTAAGGTCGTGAACCCCGTAAACGCCCCAGGCAGCGGCTTTTCATAAAAAAAAGGGCCTTGATCACCTTTTCGGTCAAAAAACATGCCTCTTGAAAATAATCGGTGGTGAGGTTTTGTGTCGGCCCTCCGGGACTCGCTCTTTTATTTGGATGGTTCCCAGGCTT
>JBAWVE010000056.1:0-11492 GCA_037147435.1 Parachlamydiaceae bacterium | reverse complement strand
TAGTTCAGGTGATCTTGGCCATCCAAAAGTGTTACCTTCATTTGAACCATGCCGACTTTTTCCTGCGATTTTTTTACGGGAACAGCAGGCTCTAGATAAAACTCTTGTGAAAAATTTGAACAGCATCTACCTTGTCAGTCAGTGAAGTGATTGTAAAAAACGAAGGAGAAACGATAATGAAATTAGCTGGATGGTTGACATTGGTCTATGCACTGATTGTATTTCTTGGAGGAATTTTTGGCTATGTCAAGGCAGAAAGTGTGCCTTCATTAGTCATGGGAGTTATTTTTGCCGCAGTTTTAGGCATCAGCGCTTTCATGATATTTAACAAAAAAGCACTGGGGTTTTATACAGGAGTGGGTTCCTCTCTGTTCCTTTTCTTATTTTTTCTCTGGCGCTTCGCGATGACATTTAAAGTGATGCCTGCGGGAATTATGTGTATATTAAGTTTAGCGATATTGGTTATTTTGGTATCAAGACGAGCAACTTTAATGAATACATGATGAATACAAAATCAAGTATTTATTTATTTTCACGACAGCGCCCCCTATCTTATTGGATCTGCACATGTGCTTTGTTCACTGCGATTGCTCTTTCCCTCATCTCGTGGCTTCGTTTATGCTCACAAGCGTGTGCCGAGGGACACGCCTACAGGCTATTTGGTTTTACGTTTGAAGCTGTCGGATTAGCTTCGCTGCCTTTATTGATGGTGATGCATTTGCTTTCGCGACAAATACCCATCCTTAGCTTGATCCGAAATTTGGCCCTCGCTGCCATGTTAGGTGCTGAGGTGATGTTTATTTATGTGCAGAAATATATGATCGGCTCATGGTGCCCTATTTGCCTAGCGATCGCTGCATCGCTTCTGATTGCAGCGCTTCCCTATGTCTTTGATTTTTGCAAGCATTGCAGAGCTATTTTAAAACACCCTATACGAGGTAACATTATGTTTAACATGTATAAAGGTTTTGCCGGAATCGGATTTTTCTTTATTGGTTTCCTTTTTGCATTCAGCGGGATTGGAAAAGATAATCAACTCATGGCCGCGGAAAATACCATCAAGGAAAATATTGCTTTTGGCAATCTGAATAGCCCGATTCAGGTATTCATCTTTACCGACTGGGAGTGCCCTGCATGCCGCGCTCTGGAACCCACATTAAATAGTTTCCTGCCGAAAATCATGCCTAGTGCCACGGTCACTTTTGTGGACGATCCAGTACACGCTGAATCGCTTAACTTCACTCCTTATAATGTGTCTTTTATGATCCACAATAAGGCAAAATATCTTGAGTTGCGTCACGCATTGACTTTGCTTTCGATGGATACAAGAACTCCAACCGAGGAACAAATTGCCGCGTTAGCCGTAAAACAGGGGCAGAGATACCAACAACTTAACTATGCTGACGTGGCTTTGGCCAACAAGTATTTCACACATTTAGTTGACAAGTTGGACATTGAAGGAACACCTACTGTCGTGGTTGTCAATAAACAAACACAAAAAGGTAAAAAGCTGCCCGGTTCAACAGAAATAACCGAAGAAAATGTACTTAAAGCCATTGAAACACTTTCAAAATAACGGAAAAAAATGACACTACACTATCAAACAATTCTCGAAACCATCGGACAAACGCCTTTAGTCCGACTGCAACGGATTAACCCCAACCCGCTTGCCACTATCCTTCTCAAGTTGGAATTCCTTAATCCCGGAAGCAGTATCAAGGATAGAATCGTCCTGCATATCATCAATGACGCCGAACAAAAAGGCCTGCTGAAACCTGGTGGAACAATTATTGAAAACACCTCCGGAAACACAGGCGCCGCCGTGGCAATGATTGCTGCTATTCGCGGTTATAAAGCTATTCTGACAATGCCAGATAAAGTGAGTAAAGAAAAACAAAATGCCATGCGTGCGTATGGCGCCGATGTCATCATTACACCGACGTCGGCTGCTCCGGATTCCCCTGAGCACTATGTCAACGTAGCCAAAAGGCTTGCTGCAGAGACACCAAATAGCTTCCGCATCAATCAGTACGACAACCAAAAAAATCCGGAAGCTCACTATCTGTCGACTGCGCCGGAAATTTGGGAGCAAACCCAAGGTAAAATCGATTACTTCATTGCCAGCGCCAGCACAGGCGGCACGATCAGCGGCATAGGAAAATACCTTAAAGAACGCAATCCACGGATTAAGGTCATTATGCCTGACCCCATCGGGTCTATCTATTATCATTATTTTAAAACAAAGCAGATTCCAGAAGGCGGCAATTGCAACTATCTGTTGGAAGGGATTGGAGAAGACCACATTGCTAAGGCAATGGACTTTTCCATTGTCGATGATGTTGTGCCCGTCAAAGATAAAGATGCCTTTGCAGTCACGCGTGCTCTCGCTCACAAAGAAGGGATTTTAGCCGGAGGCTCCAGCGGTGCAAACGTATGGATGGCGCTTGAGATCGCCAAACAGCTGAAGGAACCGGCAACTATTGTTGCCATGGTACCGGACGGCGGAGTCAAGTATCTCAGCAAAATTTTTGATAATGAGTGGATGAGTTCCCATAATCTTCTATAGTGAGACCAGGATTAAAAGATGAAATTTGCAACAAAAGCTGTCCATGTTGGTTATGAACCGGATCCCGTTACAGGCGCTGTGATGCCTCCGATATACATGACCTCGACCTACGCTCAGGAGTCGCCCGGGGAAACGAAGGGATATGACTATACGCGCGCGGGCAACCCCAATTTTACGATTTTGGAGAAAGTTTTGGCCTCATTGGAGAATGCTGCCTATGCCACCGTTTTTTCATCTGGTCTTGGTGCTCTGACGGGAATGATCAGCATGTTATCTGCCGGTGATAAGGTAGTGGCTATCAATGGACTCTATGGAGGCACCTACCGATTATTTAATGCCGTCTTCAATCGCTATGGAATCGAATTTATTTCAGTCGCTGAGCCTACAGTCAAAAATTTAGAAGCCGCCTTCGAGAATAAGCCTGCATGGCTTTTTTTTGAAACACCAACTAATCCGTTGTTGGAAATATTCGATATTTTGGCGTTGACCAAGATGGCCAAAAAGCACGGAGCTCTCACAATTGTCGACAACACCTTTGCGACGGCTTATTTTCAGCACCCTTTGAGCCTTGGCGCTGATGTCGTTTGGCACAGTTCCACAAAATACATTGGCGGACATTCTGATGTAGTCGGCGGCGTTGCGATCACCAACAACGAAAAAATCAAACATGCACTAGATTTTGCACGGAAAGCTATCGGCTTAAATCCCAGTCCTTTCGACACGTGGCTGCTCAATCGCGGAGTCAAAACACTAGCCCTGCGCATGGAACAGCATCAACGCAGTGCGACAGTCATTGCGAATTTTTTGCAATCGCACCCAAAAGTCAAGAAAGTCTATTACCCGGGGCTTGCTAGCCACCACAACCATGCTATTGCCAAGAAGCAGATGAAAGGGTTTGGGGGGATGATTTCAGTCGAGTTCAACCTTTCCTTAGAGGAAACAAAAAAGTTAATTTCCACATTCAAACTTTTTACTTTAGCAGAAAGTTTAGGTGGAGTGGAATCGCTTGTCTGCCATCCTGCAATCATGACACACGCTTCCATTCCGGTAGAAGAGCGGCATCGATGCGGCATCACTGACGGCCTAATTCGTTTCTCTGTGGGGATCGAAGACACGCAAGATCTCATTGACGACTTGACCAACGCCCTGAGTCATTTCTAGGGCAAAAAAGAAGGTTGAATTGCAGCTGATTCAGTAGTCCCCATGAAAAGAAAGGCTGCTCTGAATATTTGAACGCGAAGATCGCGAAGATCGCGAAGTAAGCGAAGACTACGCGAAGGTTTTTCGTTAGGGAAAATCTTCGCGTAGTCTTCGCCCACTTCGCGATCTTCGCGTTCAATAAAATTTTATTTGTGGGAGCTGCCGCACCTGATTCAGAGTAGTTGCAAAAAAATCCCCGATTCTGTATAAAGAGGGCGTTTTGCGTTCTTCGCGATCGAGGACGCCAATTTTTTATTTTTTGAGGGAGTTAAAATGCGACACGTTAAGAGCGAGCGTCTTAAAAAGTTTGAAGTAGAACTTAATGACCTTGAGCAGTGGCTGAAGATGGGTCTTGTCCCCAAAAAAGACATTGAAAAACATAAAGAAGAAATTGAGGCGGTTAAAGCCAAAATTGAAGAAGAGAAGGAACGCCTTCAATTCCTTAAGGAAAGTGGAGAAGCAGAGGAGTATGTCACTCCGAAACGTCAATCTGCGAGAACTGGCTACACCGAAATGCCTACAATCCCGGACATCGACATCGCAGAGACAGCAACAGGCTTTGGAGATACCGCTTTTGACATGGACACAGAAGCCGGAGAAGGGGAAACTTCCGTCATTGAAGGACGCGACGATACGGACGAAGAAAAAACTTCTACTGATGAGGATGAAGACGAAGCGGAAGATAAGGAAGAAGAAGACTCCTATTTCAGCGATAAGAGTCGGTGGCGCCGTGGCGGGATCATCGACCCCGAAGCCAACGATTGGTAAATCCGTCCGATATCAGCCTTTATTTTCACATCCCTTTTTGTACAAAGAAGTGTCATTATTGCCACTTCTTTGTACTTCCAGATCGAGCGGCTTATCATACCCAGCTGATTGATGCATTGTGTTTGGATATCGACCTCTGGAAGCATGCATTGGCAGGAAAGAAACTTGTTTCTATCTACTTTGGCGGCGGCACCCCTTCTCTTCTCGAGCCAAAAGAAATTTCCATTATACTTAGCTACCTTAACACAGCCATTCCTGTAGACCCCTCTATGATGGAGATTACTCTAGAAGTCAATCCAGAAACTGTCACAGTGGATCGGATGCGTGCATTTGCCGATGCAGGGATCAATCGCGTCAGTATGGGCATCCAGGCATTGGACAATAAGCTTTTGGAAAAACTGGGCCGCACCCACCACGCAAAAACGTCAATTGATGCCGTACATGCCATGACCAAAGCCGGGATTCACAATATTTCTGTCGACCTTATGTATGACATTCCCGGCCAAACAATGGAATCGTGGCGGCACACCTTAAAAGAAGTCTGCCTTTTGCCAGTGACACATCTGTCGCTCTATAATCTTACCATAGAACCCCAGACAGTCTTTTTCAAATATAGGGAACAACTCGAAAAAGAATTGCCTGATGCCGACTGCAGCACAGAGATGTTTACGACAGCACAATCTACACTAGAAGAAGCAGGTTTAGAGCAATACGAAATCTCCGCGTTTGCCAGAAATAACTTATTCTCAAGGCATAATGTGGGCTATTGGACTGGACGCCCTTTTCTGGGATTTGGCCCCTCAGCCTTCAGCTATTGGGAAGGAAAACGATTTCGCGCTGTGGCTAACCTCAACCGGTATGCCGGGGCTTTGCAGGCAGGAGGCTCTCCCATTGATTTTTCTGAGGAATTACTCCCTGAAAAACGACGTCGAGAGCTGCTTGCCATAGCTTTACGCATGAGAGCTGGGGTCGACATTCCTGCTTTCGAAGCGAGACATGGCCCTCTTGATGAAGGGGTGCACCTCGCACTCAAACAACTGCAGGAAGCTGGGTTTATTGCCATGACAAATGGCCGTGCTGCCTTGACAGATCGCGGCCTCCTGTTCTACGACACCGTCGCTGTTGAGTTAGTTTGAACCAGTCTCGATAACTCCCCGATCAGATAGAATGGTATTGAAAGCACACGATCTTCAAGAGCCAGCGGTGCATTGGAAATGCGCACCCCGATCGAAGACTTTTTCTCTTCCATGAAAATCCGCAACGACTTCATTTTGCCTACAGTTCCCGACTTTACTTCGATGGGAATGACTTGGCTGCCAACAGGCACAATAAAATCAACTTCTGCACTACTGCTTTTTTGTTCACGAATCCAGAAGAATAAATGTCCTTCATCTTTTTTATCCGAATGAGCAAGCAATTCTTGCCCGACAAATTGCTCTGAAAGCAATCCTTGATTAATTAACATCAAATCTTCCTGAAAAAGAAGAGACATTTCAAGAAAGCAAGCCCTTTTAACAAGGCCCACATCCAGGAATAAAAGCTTAAATTTTTTCTCGTTCTGAGTTGTTATCAGGGGAAGTCCAGAAGCTGAAGTATGATGAACCTGATAGAGTAATCCTGCCTGGCAAAGCTGCTGTAAGGCGACTTTAATTTCTCTAGGATTGACATCCGGATCGACTTTGCTATATTTAAACCACTTGGCAATAAGTCCCGGTGCTTTTTCAAAAAGTAAATTCAAGTATTTGTGCCCTGCTTTTTTCGAATATTTTCCAAAATCTCGTCGGTAAGTGGCTAAGATGTCAGACTGGACGTCTTGAGTTTGGTAGAGACTTTTTGTTTGAAGATAAGCATCAATAACAGCAGGCATTCCCCCAAGAGCAACGTATTCTCTAACCAGCTTTAAAAGTTCCTCATGAATAACTTCTTGAGGAGGGGTTGACACTGTGACCATTTCCAGATGTGAGCGAAGATTTTCTCTGCCCATTGCACTTAAGAACTCGTAAAAAGAAAGAGGGCGCATATACAGGAATTGAACACGACCAACCGGCATAGAGAAATCTTCGGTATTTAGAACAAATTCTAAAAGCGATCCGGCTCCGATGATGTGCAGAGCCGGCATTTGTTCCTTAAAATAACGTAATGCAACGATAGCTTGCGGACATTCTTGAATTTCATCAAGAAAAAGAAGGGTTTTTCCTGCGTGAATTATTGAATTGGTTAGCAGTTCGATCGCGGAAATAATTTTTTCAGGTAGCAGAGTAGTAAAACAGGCTTTTGCTTCCGGCCGTTGTTCAAAATTGATCACAACTAAATTTTCATAATGATCCCTGCCAAATTTTTCTACGACCCAGCTTTTACCTACTTGCCTCGCACCGCGCAGCAGCAAAGGTGCTTTGATAGGGGATGTTTTCCAAGCCAACAACTCTCGTTCAATATCTCTTTTCATTTGAACCTCTTGATGAAATACTTTTCATCATAACACAAAAATGTCAATTTTACAAGGATGTTTTTGACAAATCGTGTCAGTTTTACAAGGTTAAAACAGACAAAACGTAAAAATTAAGCAATTTCATCAGGTTTTGAACAGAAAGATTGCGGGCTTCTTTTCCAGATTGGGAAGAGGGCTTTTTTTCCATTGTTCAACCGTTTGAGTCATCACCCCTTGAGTGGGTAGAGTCAGGTCCCATGCGACAGATAGGTAAGTACTTCCATCCAATGTATTGAGGAGCGAGTCCAATAGGTGCTTATTGCGGTAAGGGGCTTCGATCATCATTTGTACGGAATCTTCCACTTTGGAACGACGTTGCAACTCTTTGATTTCAGCACCACGTCGCTGCGGCTCTTTGTCGAGATATCCGGCAAAATAGAACCGTTGGCATAGAAGTCCTGACAGCATGAGGGCGAGCATCAACGATGAGGGGCCAACGAAGGCTTGCACGATGATGCCGCTTGCTGTGGCACGCCGCACGAGCTTAGCGCCGGGATCTGCAATGCATGGAAGGCCGCCATCGGAAATTAACCCCCATCGCTCCCCTTTTCGAATAGGTTCCAGCAAGAAGTCAATATCGGAATCCGGCGTATGTTCATTAAATAAAGCGATTGGGATATCATTCGCGGGTTTCTTGGTGGCAAAACGGCCGAGAAAGCGACGACCGGCACTTGCGCTTTCAGCGATCAGGCCATCGAGGGTTGCCACAGCTTTATCTACGCTTGCCGGAAGAAAAGCTTCGTGGTGTTTTACATCACCCAAGACGTTAGGCAAGAGTAAGAGGGCCGGTTTTTGAGGTTGTGTTGAAATTGTATCAGACATATTAGCCTTTTTTATGTTAGTTTTATCATCAGTCTTTCAGTTAAAAAATCGAGATCCATCATCCCATTTTTAGCCTGGAGTTCTGCATCATCAATAGCGAGTAATCCGTCTTTGAAACGGTGCATTCCATATTCCTGCGACTGCTTAACGTGACGATCGAGAATCATTCCCCTCATGTAGGGAAACTCTTTTGCAACTTCAGCAGCCCCTCCGCCATGCATTAAAATCGAGCACACCTGAAATTCGGTCTGAAACTGGGAACGAATTTGTCTTAAAAGGGCAATTAAAGCAACACCATCGTCCAGCAGTCCTTTGCTAATGCGCAAGGCAGCAATAGTATCGCGACGGAAAATTGCCTCGCCGAGCTGCCAGCCATTATCAAGGTTGGCAGCTGAACTGATCGCTGCAATGTCTTGTTGGGAGATGGTTTTCCGTTCACCGACAAAACAGACGAGTTTCTCTAGTTCTGTTTTGAGGAGGTTTTGGTCAGTACCCAATTGCTTAATCAGAAGTTGGCATAACTGTTGTGAAAATTGTTTTCCAAGCTTTGCTGCTTCATTATACAGCCAATCCGCGACGATTTTTTCCCTTTCCCATGGTTTTTCTTCGGCGACATCAAGGATGACCCCCACCTTCTCCATTTTTTTATAGAACGTTGTGGCACGGTTGATCACCGATGCAGTAGCGACGAAGCAGACTGATTTATTTGGGGAAGTTGCATATGCTTCCAATTTTAACGTAGCATTTTTGTCAAAGCTATCGACGTTATGAGCCGCGACAACTCTTTTTTTCGAAAAGAAATTCAGTGTTTCAAGTTCTTGAAGAATCAGATTGATGTTGTGTTTTTCCCCATCGAATTGGTGCAAGGAAAGGGCTGGGGAGCTTTCTCCCTTCAGAACCAGTTTAGAGAGGTACTCAACAGCACGCTGGCGCACAAACGGTTCTTTGGCAAGGATTAGGTAGATATCGGAATAGTGATTGGGCGCAGAGGCTTCCAGGTGTTTTTCAAAAGCTGGAAGATTCGTGTATTTCATATGTCTACCTCACCGGCTTTTGGACAACATTGGCATTTATTGCCGTCCATTCCGGATGTTTTTTTAGGAGCTGCATCACATCAGCAGTTGTAAACTCGGAATTATGCGGGTATAGCTCTGTGACGATTTTTGTCACCAACTCAAAATCTTCTTCTGTATCCACTGTCCATCGGTGCTGCGACTGATCTATCTGCTGCACCACACTTCCAAGCTTGAACTTTTCCGGATGCTCGTAAAAATAAAGCGTCACGTGCTCCCTTTCTTCAGGTAGTTTTGCCTCATGGGCAGCGCGATCTAAAATTTCGAACGAAAATATCTCAGTGTCTAATCCTCTGGGAAATGTGCGTTGTAAGGAATTCGACACATAATCATATTGGGGCTTGGAGTCTTCATAGAAAGCAATCACCTGATCAACCACTACTGGATCAATCAGGGGGCAGTCCCCAGTAATTCTCACGATGGCGGTAGCGGAAAATTGGATGGCTGCGCGGTGATAACGATCCAATACATCGAGCTCGCTACCTCGGAAAACAGAAACATTTTCTTCACGGCACCAGGTGACGATGGCATCATCCTGAGGCGCTGTCGTTGTTGCCACTATGATCGTATCGATTTTTTTAGCACGGCGTAATCGCTCAATTTGATAGGTAAGCAGCGGTTTTCCTAGAATTGTTTTGAGGGGTTTTCCTGGTAGGCGGGAGGCCCCCATTCGCGCCTGAAGAATGACGACAATGCGGCCTCCACGTGGACTTTTCTGCATAGATTGCTCACCTAATGATGTTCTCAATCAGGATAGCAGAACGGTTGTTTTTATGCTTTCTTTTTAGCACGACGCGCCCGCACTTGGCAACGCACCCACCCTTCAGCAGTCTGAACTCTGACCTTTGGGCGGACCCCAGCTTTTGGAACGGCTTTTTTTGTGACCGACTTTGCAGCGGGCTTTGCCTTTCTGACAACAGCTTTTCTTACGGTTGTCTTTTTAACAACGGCTTTTTTTGCAGTCGTCTTTTTAGCAACGACTCGTTTGACAGTTGTCTTTTTGCCAACGGCTTTCTTATGAGCGTGTGCGACAACCTTCTTTTTTACTACACGTTTTTTAACTTTAATTGTTTTTTTAATCATTGTGAAACCTCCTTAATTAGATTTCCAATGATTTAATAGCAAGATACGTGCCAATTAAAATCGCTTAATATTAAGATGACAAGCTTGCATGATACCACGGAGATGAAGCATCATTCCTGGCTCTTTTAAAAGATTCGCAATATCTTTAGGCAGATATACCCTGATTTTTTCTTCTTTTGATCCCTTTGGCCGCCCTGAACCCACCCGTTTTCCACCGTGTCCTCTCGTTTTAATTTCCATTAAGGGGGATAACTTTTCCTGTAACCGATGTTTTATAAATTCTTTTACATAAAGCGGGTAATTTTTGATCACGTCTTCTCTTGTATCCCCTGCATATTCTACAGGATAAAAATCATGAGAAAAAATCCATGCATTGAATTCCTTACTAAACCACGGCTTTATTTCTCCGATTTCACTGAGAGCTAATTTTAAGTGTGACTCAATTTCTTTTTCTTCTGTGGAGGCCATACCAAACCTTTTTCCTTAAAAATTTTCTTTGTTTTGTCGACACTGTTAGCAACAACTTCTTCTTTTGTTCTGTGAGCATGTGATATTTTTATTGAGCAGAGGAATACTTGATTTTCATCATACAAATTCCAGTCGATTCCCCCCTTTTCAAGCGACCAGCCCGCTAATTTTATGTATTGCAGGAATATTTTCCTGTCCAGTGGTTTGTAAACCATATATGAGACACCTTTGATTATACAACTTTTGGCTATTTTTTCAAGAATTTATCTAGAGCAGATTTGATTTTCAAGGATATATTTATGATTTATCATCTATACTGGACCTGAGTCTGCTTTTTTTCCTTGGGGGCAAAAAATCAGTCCAAACCTGAGAAACAACCAATTCTAAAGCACTGATTTTCAACGAATATCCAATAAACTTTCACCTTGATTACTATCCATTTATTGTGTACAATGGCCTTTTTGAATAAAACTTAAAAAATACGCGTATCAACAACTTACTCAAAAGGTTAACGATTATTATGCACCTTACAGGCACTAGCGTTATCTCAACAGAGAATTTGACCGTAGCTCCACAGATTGACGTTGTTCCCACCGAACAAAACGGCAAGATTGCATCAAAGAGCACTTTACTCGCAAAAATTTGGAGTGTCGCGAAAAAAGCAATTAAAATCCTAGTTAATATAGCCCTCTACTACCTGAATCCATCGATGTATGCCGTTGGCTTTATCATTGGAGTCATTTGGGACAAAAAGACCGAGGAGACCCTACAAAAAATACAATTAATCTGGAAGAATCAAACTCAAACTGCCCATGTTCTCCTGACTCTTGGCGCCATCCTATCAATGCATATTTCTCTGGCGGCAGGTTCCATCCTCTGCGGTGCGGAGTTGGGATCATCCCTCTCGTTATCCAGTCAACTTATGAGCTCGCTCCGAAGCTGAGGGAACGTCTAAAAATAACTGTAAAACTGGCATGGTTCAAATGAAGGTAACACTTTTGGATGGCCATGATCACCTGAACGA
>JBAWVE010000055.1:0-11499 GCA_037147435.1 Parachlamydiaceae bacterium | reverse complement strand
AGGCAATACAAACCCATTTACAATCCTCGAACCCCGGGGCTTTCACGCAGCCGCAAGGTATCAGAAACTTATTGGGCGGCCTACTAGAATAAAATTGTTTTGAGTAAGACATATGATTCATTGGAATTCTTCAACTACCGAGGTGTGCCTCAACCCCAGGATGCCCCTGGAGATGAAAGAATTTCTCTCTGGTGCCCTGAAGCAGACGGATAGATTTCCGGGGCATGTGTGGATTGCCACTTCAGGGACAAGCGGAACTCCCAAATGGGTACTACTTTCCAAGAAGGCAATGTTATGTTCTGCCCAAGCCGTTAATACCCACCTAAATAGCCAACGATCCGATATATGGCTTAACCCGTTACCTGAGTTCCACGTGGGTGGCCTTGGTATCCAGGCAAGGAGCCATGTCTCAGAAGCTACAGTCGTTAAATGCATCTTTTCCAATAACCGATGGGATTCACGGCAATTTATTGAACAACTTAAGTCCACCCGCGCCACATTGACAGCATTGGTTCCTGCCCAGGTTTTCGATCTAGTAGCCTGCAACTTGACAGCACCACCTCACCTGCGTGCCGTCATCGTCGGAGGAGGGGCTCAGAGTCAGCATCTGTATGAAAAAGCGATAGCGCTCGGATGGAAACTCCTGCCCAGTTATGGACTAACAGAATGCGCCTCACAGGTTGCAACAGCACCGCTTGGATCGACTAATTTTCCGTCATTACGCCCTCTACCTCACGTTAAGTTGGATTTAGATCAATACGGACACCTTACAATTTTTAGTGAGTCACTATTAACAGCTTATGTATACTGCGAACGGGATCAGATCCGTTGGCATGACCCTAAAATCAACGGGTGGCTGACAACGGAAGATCACGCTATCTTTGAAAATGGGGAAATCAAAGCTATAACCCGAGGGGTCAACTTTATAAAAATTGGAGGGGAAAGCGTTGATGTAATGAGGTTGGAAAGGATTTTGGAAGAGGAAGTTCTTGCTGCAAAATTTTCATTCGATACAGCCCTGATAGCGATGTCGGACGAACGCCTGGGTTATCAGATCCATCTTGTAGCGGCCACCCCAAAAGCTAATTTGGTTAGGGAACTTACCGAAAGGTTCCGTCAGCGCGTCTTGCCATATGAGGCGATTCGCAAAATCCACCATGTGGAAGCTATCCCCCGCTCCCCCCTTGGCAAAGTTCTAAAAGAAGAATTGAAAAATCTGCTATTGATTTAAGTTCGTCCACTGAAGAATTCTTTTACCCTTTTGTGCCTATGATGATGGTGGCGATGCCTCCAAGGAGAGAGTGTTGACGCACGTTAGTAAAGCTAGCGGATTGCATCAAACTGACAAGCGCACTTGGGGGGATGAATGTATTAATACTAGTGCATAAGTAGCGATACGCATCCGGATTTGAAGTCGCGAGCTTTCCGATTAAAGGAAGAATCGTGCGAAGATAAAGACTATGTCCAAAACGGATAATTGAATTGGAAGGTTGAGTTAACTCCAATATTCCAAATGTTCCGTGCGGCCGAAGCACGCGGTAAACCTCTTCTAAACAGATAGCGGGATTGGGCACATTGCGTATTCCATAAGCCATGACAGCACAGTCGATACTATTTTCCAATAAAGGAATTGCTTGCGCATCGGCTTGAAGATAATTGATGTCATGACGGTGGATATTTCTGATTTTTGCCTGTGCCTGGGCACATTCCAGCATTTTCTCGGAGAAATCCAGCATATAAACTTTGATTGGGTGGTGTATTTTCTTTAAATAGTCAAAAGCAATCGCACCAGTGCCGCAACACAGATCTAAAAGTACCGCCGGCTTCGACGGAACGACAACCTTGTTGATCAAGGCACGATTCCATCTTTTGTGCATATTTAGGGAAAGAATAGCATTCGTACGGTCGTACTGTCTTGCAATGCTATTGAACATTGTACGGATTGAGTGTGGATCGTCTTTTCTGTATGAAGTCATCATCTCTCCGAATATTCAAGTAATAAAGTACATGCGCCCATTTATAGCCTGTAAATTCAATAAAGTCGAGAAGAAATAAACAAGACAAATAGGCGATGATCACGCCCATGGAGAGAACTTTCGGTCATAATATTGCAGAATGGCTGAATTGGTGTGATGACATGCTGTTTGAAGGAGGGGACAGCGAACACATAAGCGCTCTTGATTTTAAGATTTCAAAAAGTTTGTAATCTTTACATTTCCTTGACATTTAATGTCGCTCAAATTACGATGAGCACTTCAACAAATAACCGATTTTCAGACTGATAAACAAACAAAGAGAAAATTATGACGGCAATCGCTTCAAGCACCATTAATTACAATTTACTGCAACATCCCGATACTTTTGATCGCAAAGACAAAAAAGAGGGTCACCTTTCTTTTTTGAAGCTAACAAGCAGTGTAGCTTTTAGAACAAGTATTTCTTTAGTTGAAACGATCGCATCGACGATAGCCATTGTCGTCGACAAGACATTTGACAGCCTTGGACGGTTAGCTTCAACCACAAATGACATGGCTTGGGTCTGCAGAAAGCTTTACAAACACGTATTTGATTTCGCTGAGCACATTTCCAATGGCGTTATTAAACTTGGACCTCTTTCAAAAGTTTTCGACGCCTATGTCGGAGTTGTTGACGTTGTTCAGATCGCGGCTGACATCGACGGCATTGCCCATGGTAAATTCAAATCAGAATCCTTTGTCGCATTAGGAAAACGAGTCTCCCTGTTCGTTGCCAATATTGCTGGCGCCTTAATGTGGTTTCAAGAAATGGCTTTTATCAACCTCAGTAAAACTGCTGCGTCACTTGGTAATTTCCGCGCTTTCGAATTTGTCCCTACTGTTCTCAAGAACACCCCGATATTACGCGATATCACGATCCTAAAACAGGCAGCTAACAGTATCGGCGGAATCCGAGTTTTTGGCATTTTAACGAAAGTAAGTGCTCTTAATATCGCTTTAAGAGCTGTGGACATGGCCTACGCTTTCATGGCTGTCGACGCGGCCCAGCGCCTTGCCCGATCAGAAAAGTCTGAACACAAAATCCAGGCTAGCCTGGATTTATCAAATTACCTTGCCGAATTGGCTCTAAGTGCTGTGCTTTTTGCCGGTGTGACCAATATTGTTGCCCTCGGAGTGATGGGAATTGGCTGTATTACGCTCGGACTATCCGCATTTTTCTATCGAATATCCCGTAGCGTAGAGATCGAAGAAAAATTAAAGAAAGCCTAGTACACTGTCTAGTACTGTAAATCAAAAGTTTAGATTATCATAACGTTTAGCATAATAGGAGAACATGAATACAGACATCTCAATCCCTAGGGATTTTTCACAAACAGATAGCCTCCCTTTCCAAGTGGATAATTGCCCCCCTAAAGACACAGGATTATCAGCCTCAACACCTACTTCAGCAAAAACCGACAAGCCGAAGACTCCAGCTGACAAAACGGTAGTCACCTATATAACAGACAATTCAGAACCACTCGAAAAAATCACCAAAATTGTCATCCGTGTTTTGACAATTATTAAAGAGGTCTGCGGAGCATTAGCAGAGGCACCAAGCCTGTTACTCGGAAATTTACGCAATGCCGTCACAGCATTCGACACATTCAAAATTTTCGGTGCGACAAAATTTCTGGTAAGTCGTCAGGATAATGGACAATATCTATTATTGGACGCAAAAAAATCGTGGCAAAAAAAGGCCGACCGCGTCTGCCTGTTTGTTCACAGTGTCTTTAAGACAATAAAGGGATTGGCCACAGTAGGTTTAGCTAAGTATGGCGCGCTCGCAAAGAATGCGATTGGAACGCTCCCAACTTTCACGCTGATTATGGACTCCTTTGTGTTGTTTAGCACTGGATTTGCCACTTGGGACAATTTCCTTAAACTGCCAACAGATTGCAGGGAAGCTTCCAAAGCACAGGTTCACCTCAAAAAATGGGAATTCCGTCAGAACGACATCAATTTACTTAAAGACAATGATGTGCTGCCCGATGATCATCAAGAATTTGTGGCGTATCAGGAACAGAGAAAAACTTATTACACTCGTGAAAGCGCCGATTGCCTAGCAAAGATCGAAAAATTACAGAAAAACAATCCTAAGGACGATGCAGCCCTTGCCAAGCAGGAAGCTGAGATAGCCAAATTGCAGGCCGTGAAAGAAAAGATAGAAAAACGCCTGGAAAAAATCAATAGTCGTCTTATCCTGCTGGATGCCCGTGCTTACGTCGAACTTGGCAACGATCTTGCCCAAGCGCCTATTGATAAGAAAATTAGTAAGTGGACCGTGCTGAATCACGATAAAGCAATTGCGAGAAATAATAATATTCTTGGTATCATCAACAATATTGGTAAAATTGCTGTGATCACCTTTGCACTAGCTCTTGCAGCCTTGGCTGTTTCTTCAATGCCCTATATTGTTTCCCTGCTATCTTTAGGTATTTTTGTGGAATCGATTGGATTGACCAAAATTTTCTACACTGAATTCAATCCACAAATTGTGCAGAAATAACTGGTGAGATGCACAGATCTCCTGCACTGAAAATCCATGAGTGGCTTGCAATTGTTATGACTATAGGTATTCTGGGAAGCATCGCACTGGTGACTTCCCTATACCAACCCTCTTCGGAAATCCGCACACAACTTCCGGGAAAAATCAACAGAGACGGCTTTGATATTCTGATTAGGGGCGCTGTTAAACATCCAGGTGTCTATCATTTCCATTCTCAAATAAAAATGAAAGAAATACTGGAGATCGCTGGTGTTTTACCTATGGCAGACCTTCGAAGGTATCGCTTGGACACCTTTGTGACTAAAGGACGTGTTATTACCGTTCCGGCAGTCACCATGATTTCGATTCATGTGAGGGGTGCAGTAAAACAGGAAGGCAGTATCCGCGTTCCAAAAGGGACCAAATTACAAGATTTATTGAGTCTTGTTGAACTCGCCGATGATGCCGAAATTCAATTCCTTCAAAAAAAACGCAATCTTCTCCCAGACGAAGTCATCGATATTCCCTATGAAAGTTCCTGAGAAGTTTTAAAAAATACAAATTCTGAATGATCCGATCTATGAACATTCACCATGTCCGTACAAATCTCTGAAGATTAAAGTTCTCTACAAATTCAACACAAAGACATAAAAGCAGAAAGACACGAAGCGACATGTGAGGCCACGAAGGACTTGGCCCAATGAATTCTTTGTGTCTTCGTGCCTTTGTATTAGAAATGCCTAATTTTTTCCGTTCAAACTTGTGTCTAAATTTTTAAATACAGGAATCGACACTTTATTTACTTGCTCAAAAGATGCAGCAGCCCGTCTCTCTTGTTTAACCTCTGCTCTGAATGCCCTTGAGATCTCAAGGTCCTTAAGCGACTTCGTGTCTCCAATCCTCGTATAATACTCTCTTAGACGCTCATTAAAACTAACTATTCCACTCATATATTTCCCCTCCCTGTTGCTTAAACGGTACTCAGTGTTTGAAACTGGATTCTCGCACACGACTAAATATCATGTCAATTCACAATCCCTGCTGCCTTAATGCCTCGTAGAGGACGATTCCAACGGATGTAGCAAGGTTTAGGCAGCGCGCCCCTGAAATCATGGGGATCGTGGCAAACCGCTCTGGCCATTTTTCCGTGAAGTGGGAAGGGAGGCCGGAAGTTTCTGATCCAAAAATCAGCAAATCATCCGACTTAAACGAAATCGAAGTGTAGCTCTGGGGCGCCTTGCTTGAGAAAAAATAAAAATTATGTGGCGTTTGCTCTAGGAAAGTTTCCAGGTCGTCGATATAAGAGACATCCACCCCTTCCCAGTAATCCAAACCAGCCCTTTTAAGCCAACGGTTTGAGACACTAAATCCCAAAGGGCGAACAAGAACCAGCGAGGAGCCCGTCACGGAGCAAGTACGGACGATATTGCCTGTATTTTGAGGAATTTGCGGTTGGAACAGGATAATTTTTGACATATTGAGTTAGATAAAAAAAATGTTCTCTCGTAAAAATTAACAGGATAACTTTCGGCCGGCAGATTGTACTCAGAAATAGAATAACAGGATAGGCAGGATGAGTAGGATAAGCAGGACACCTTCAGCTGGCGAGTTGTCTTTACCAAGGCAAAGTTCAACTGGCCGACCGAAGGTATCTTGCTTATCCTACCCATCCTGCCTATCCTGTTATCTTATTGACCGCAAATCCTTCCTATACAGGTGATCATGGTAGTCGAAGGTTGTCCGCCTATCCGACTAATCCTGTAATATTATTTCTTAGCGGCAGGAGCTGAATCATCCTGTTCGTCAAAATCTTCAGCATCCTCATCATCGGATTCGTCATCGAGATCTTCATTTACTTTTGATTGAAAAGCTTCGGCGGTTTCCTTGTCAGGTGACTCTGCTTTGACGACATCGATATCAAAAATCAGCAGGGAGTTTGGAGGAAGCTGTCCAGTTGTACCGTATCCCATTTCTGGATGAACGAATAGGCGTCTTTTTTCCCCTTCTTTCATGCCTGCAATCCCTTTACTGAAGCCTGGAATTGTTTGATCGATTGGTACAGTGATGGGGCCGCCGGCAGCATCGGAGCTACCGAAGACGGTACCATCGGCGTATTTGCCTGTGTAATTAATTAAAGGGGTGCCATGCTCAGGGACGACTGGACCTGTGCCTTCTGATAGGATGGTATATTGGAGTTTACCGGGAACAATTTCCACAACGCCGCTGACTTTTGCATTATCTTTCATGAAGGCATCTGCGGCCTCAAGATTCTTTGCTGCCAATGCAGTCACAGCTTGCTGTTGCAGCTGGCCCATTGCTTTTTCATAATCCTGCTCGCTCATTGGAGCCGGTTTACCTTCAGCACCTTCACGCATCCCTTTAATGACATTGTCAAGGTCAAAATTAACGCCGGGTGAATTGAGATTGCGACCGATAAAGTGACCGAGAGCTTCGGAAACTTTTTTAATATCGATATCTTTTGTATCGGAATTTGTAACGGCTTGATCATTGATCGCAACCGGTTGTGTAGGTTGTGTAGGTTTCTTGGGCGTAGGTGAAGACGGACCGCACCCAACCATTGTTGCCATTGCAGCAATGATTACCACCGGAAGGCATTTTTTGAATGTTAACATATTTGAATCTCCTAAAATAGTAGAGTGAACTCAGAGGTTAATACTAAGCTTATTTTTCGTCCACGGAAATCATCAGGTCTTTAAGCTGCTGCTTGGCAACGGTTGCAGGGCACTCCAGCATAAGATCGCCAGCTTTTTGTGTTTTTGGAAAAGCGATGACATCGCGAATATTGTCAGTATTGGTTAAAATCATCATCACACGGTCGAGTCCAAGGGCAATCCCCAAGTGAGGAGGTGTTCCATAACTCAAAGCTTCCAAGAAGAAACCAAACTTTGATTTCAACTCTTCCGGACTCAGATTAAGCTTTTCGAAAATCTTCTGCTGTAAATCGCTGCTGTGGATACGTTGGGAACCGCCGCCGATCTCGTATCCATTCAACACCAAATCATAACCAGAAGAACGCGCTGCCAGGGGATCTGTATCCAAGAGGCCTATGTCAGCAGGGTTTGGCGAAGTGAATGGGTGGTGTTCACTGTCCAGTCGTTTTTCATCTTCGTTCCAACTGAACAGGGGGAAATCCGTCACCCACACAAACTCATGAGTGTTAGCTGGAATCAACTTTCTTTCGCGGGCGATATGTCGACGTAAGTGGTCAAGGCCCTGATTGGCACGTGGGGGCATATCTGCAATCATAAATATAAGATCCCCGTCCTTCATTCCCATGGCATGGATCAACTCATTTTGCAGCTCATCGGAAAAGAATTTGACGATACTGGAAGCCAGTTTACCGTCTTGCAGTTTCATCCACGCAAGCCCTTTGATGCCCAAGCGGCCGACAACTTCTGTGTAATCGTCGATTGTTTTGCGTGAAATATCTGCACCACCAGAGACGCATAATCCTTTCACTGTGCCTCCCCCCTTTATCTGCTCAAGAAACACAGTAAAGGACGAGCGTGAGGCTATGGTATTTAAATTCACGAGATCCATTCCAAAACGTAAATCTGGCCGGTCACAGCCGTATTTGTCCATGCATATTTTGTGGGACAGGCGGCGGAAAGGTGTGGAGATGTCAATATTGATACACTCTTTAAATAATGTTTTGACGAGACCTTCAATGATCAGCATCAGGTCGTCAGGGATCCCAAAACTCATTTCGATATCTATTTGAGTAAATTCGGGCTGTCTGTCGGCCCGAAGATCCTCATCGCGGAAACATTGTGCAATTTGAAAATAGCGGTCCATACCGGACACCATCAGCAGCTGTCTAAAAATCTGTGGGGATTGTGGTAAAGCATAAAACGTGCCTGGATATACACGAGAAGGCACTAAATAATCTCTAGCACCCTCTGGAGTGGACTTCCCTAGAATTGGAGTGGATATTTCCAAAAAACCATGTTGGTCTAGATAGAGACGGGTTGCAAGCATGGCGCGATGCCTTAGGACAAGTTTCTGTGCTACATCACCGCGGCGGATATCCAGATATCGGTATTTGAGGCGCAACTCTTCATTGACCTCTATTTGTTCATCTGAGATCGAAAATGGAGGTGTTTTGGCTTTGGAAAGAATTTCCATTTTGTCTATTTGCACTTCAATGTCGCCTGTTGGAAGCTTTGGATTTTCCATTCCAGGTCGGCGTGGGATGACTGTACCATGCACGGAAATGACCCATTCCGAACGCAATTGCTCCCCAATGGTATGAGCTTGAGGATTTTTTTCCGGATCGAAAACAATTTGCGTCAGGCCAAAGCGATCGCGCAAATCGATGAAGATCAAGCCTCCATGGTCGCGGCGGCGATTCACCCATCCCGAGAGAACGACTTGCTTTCCAACATGCTCTTTTCTCAGAGTGCCACAATCATGCGTTCTGCGATAATCAAACATAAAATTCCTTAATTATTATTTAGGCGTTGTAAGCAGACAAATGTTCCAATTAGAATATTTACTTACTCACGACGCCTGACTATTCTTTCATCCACGAAACATCATTTCTTCCGGAAGGGCATCTAGAGGGAAACTAAGCTTTTTCCCTGACTCCATTTCTTTAAGATCTACGCGGCCCGCTTTGAGTTCATCGTCTCCAATAACAGCAACATATGTAGCGTGGATCTGGTTGGCATATTGCATCACTTTATTGAGTTTTTTGTCGCTAAACTCCATTGCCGCAGAGATTCCATTTTGGCGCAGCCGATGCAAAAGGGAAAAAGCCACGTGTTTAGCTTCCTGACCCATTGCAATGAGAAAAATTTTAGGCCTTGGGTGCTTGGGGATAGAAACCCCTTGTTTCAACATGGTTTGAATTATCCGTTCCAGTCCAGAACCAAATCCTGTTGCAGGCAGGTCAGGGCCGCCTAATGTCTTAAGCAGGGTATCGTAACGCCCCCCTCCGGCAACACTGTTCTGAGCACCTAACTCGCCAGCTACAATCTCAAAAACAGTCTTATTATAGTAGTCCAGCCCTCTGACCAATGAGGTGTTGATTTGAAAGGGTATTTTCAACTGGTTTAACAGGGTCTGTACAGCGTGAAAATGATCTCTGCATTCATCATTTAAAAAACTTAATATCGATGGAGCCCCTGCGACGATCTCTCGGTCTTTTGAGTCTTTTGAATCGAGGATACGCAATGGATTAACATCTAACCGCACTTGGCTATCAGCCGATAACTCATTGCGAAATTTACTTAAATAACTCAACAATTCCGCGCGGAAAAGTAAGCGGCTTTCTTTGTCTCCGATCGAGTTAATGCTTAAATGGAGGCTTTTCAATCCCAAACGGTGATATAGCGTAAAGATCATGTCGATCATCTCAACATCCTGCTCTGGAGCCCCGCTTCCAATAGCCTCAGCACCGAACTGGTGATGCTGCCGATAGCGACCTGCCTGTGAGCGCTCATAGCGGAACATTGGGCAGATGTAGAAGAGTTTGTGTAGTGGAGCTGCCTGCTGCATTTGGTTGTCAATGAATGCACGCATTGCGGATGCAGTGCCTTCAGGCCGCAGCGACATGGAGCGATTACCCCTGTCCATAAAAGTATACATCTCTTTAGAGACGATATCTGTTGTTTCTCCCACGGCGCGCTGAAACAGCTCCGTCCGTTCAAATACTGGAGTGCGGATTTCCTGAAAATTATATGCGGCAGTCACTTGCCTGATGACGGATTCGACATGCTCCCAAAGATGGGAAGAGCGCCACTGATCACGACCATCTTGCGGCAGATCATTTTCCGGAACGATATCAAAAACACCTGGAGCTATGCTCATACCTTTCATCCATGTAGAACTTTGTCCTAAAAATGTACTCGGTTAAGCGTAAAGAATCAAGTAAAATTAAGACCTTGGTCTCCTTTTCGGGTATGGTTCAAAGGAAGGTAACACTTTTCGATGTCCATGATCACCTGACAGAAGAGGATTTTCAGTCAAAAAAATAAACGAAGATTGTTTTTGTGCATCGAGAGTGCTTGTTGAAGACAGATCTTGACCTTACAGAAAAATCTTCGCGTTTTTCTTCGCTTGCTTCGCGTTCAAAAATCAAGTAACTTAAAATTCACAAAAAGAGGCTGTTAAAGAGTAATGAAACGTGGATGTTTTTGTGTGTACCCCATGTTTCATTAGTGGACAAAAAAATGCACCTTAGAAAGTGTTTTGTTGTTTTTGACGGTGAGGTTTTTAGGTGGACGTTGATAATGAGCATGTTAGAAAAACGTGACAATAAAACATTGAGAACGTTCAAGCCTCATAGATTAAATGCTTTACGGGGAATCCAACTGGATTTTTCGCCCATAGATAATAAATATTCCCATAGTCATTTTAAATATACATCAAGTCAAGGTAAAATCATGAACGAGTCCGAAAATTAAATCAGGCTCCACAAATGGATGGGTAAAATGATAGGCAAAAAAATTGTCCTGCTCTGGGTTTTGTTGTGTCCGCTTTTTGGTTTTTGCAATTCCGAACATCTAAAACCACTATTAATCGTTGGATGTGGTAGAAGCGGTACTGAGTACATGGCTACTTTTCTGAGAGAAAGTGGACTGGACATCAATCATGAGAGGATTGGGAGTGATGGATGTGTCTCTTGGCCATTGGTCGTCAATTCTTTTTCCCCTTGGGGGCCTATTACCAATGAGGAATACATACATGTGTTTCATCAGGTGAGACACCCGTTAAATGTCATCACATCCTGGTTTATCAATCTAGATTCCTTAACGAGAGATGAGTGGGTATTTATTCGCAGGCATATTCCAGAAATACGCGACCATGATTCCCTGATCGTTCAATGCGCTAAATATTGGTATTATTGGAATCTCAAAGCAGAGAAAATGGCGGAATGGAGATATCGAATTGAAGATATTGACAGCATCATTCCCGAATTTGGGCATGGTTCAAAATAGAACGAAAATGGGTAGCACAAAGTAATCAAAAATC
>JBAWVE010000054.1:0-11500 GCA_037147435.1 Parachlamydiaceae bacterium | reverse complement strand
TCTTGTTATTTTATTTTTTGACCGAAGATCCTGCTCGTACAGGTGATCATCGCCATTTCAGTCTTTGAATCCCAGTTTTGCATCTTGACCAGATAGCCCCTCATAAGCGATAATTAGCACACCCACAACCCATCTTAAAACTATTTCTATACTTTTCTCATATGGAGCCCACCGTGATTTCTTCAATTTCTCCCCAGCAAGCAACGTATCAAACTAGTGAATCCATTTTACATCGGCTTCCTATCTTGAAGCACTTATTTCCGATCAATTATTTTTCAAATAGCGATGCGTCTACAGACAAACTTAAACATCGCACCATCAGGCATCTCACGCACATCTCGACGCGATCGGTGGATGAGCTGAATGCACAATGGGATATGTATCTTAAAGATGTAGAAAAAGAACTTTTAAATGGCAGCGTTAACAAGCTAGACCCAAAATCTAAGGAATGTCTCACTACAATTCTCAAAAATCTATCACTGCCGAATCTGGAGAAATTTTTCGAACACCTCGTTGATATAGCCGCAAATCATGGGGCTGCTATTTCCGATTTAGCAATCGATTCACTTCCATTGGAATCAATGCTCAAGGCGTTGCAGGAACACTATCCCGATAAGTTTACAACCATCGATGATTACGTCGGGCAGCTTGCCCGATGTCTGCCTCCTGAAAAACCTCAACCACCCGCTGGAAGACTAACCACCAGTTCATCGGACACTGGTAATATCGTCACCAGGTTTTTCCCTAATTTAGGCCGCATTTTTTCAAGAGCTTTTGATCTCTTTGATGCGCCGAGACCCCCGGACACAGTGTACGAATACGGTGTCATTGCAACACTCTACATCAGCTTTTTTAAGATCCCTTACCACTTGATCGAAGGTCTCTCTTATCTGGTTCCGAATCCATGGCATATCTTGATCACATCCGTTGTCGTCATTGGATTGGCCGTCGCCACATTATACACCTGGCTGCGGTGGTTAAAGCCGTGTCCCTCCCAAGTAGACTATTGCAACAATTGGACAGAAAAATATAGTGCCATCAAAACCGAACAACTTCTCTGCCGTGAGAACAAACTCGATGAAGCAGTCAAACACCTCGGCGCCGGCCGTTGCGTCGTCTTTGTCGGCGAACCCGGGGTCGGCAAAACAAAAATGATGCAGTCCCTTGTATCGAAGGTAGACAAACGGGCTTTTGCTTTCGATAACTGTAAACTTTTTGGGATGGGCAATGGCATTCTCAGCGCAGCGGAAAAAATGAGCATTGCCTTTGGACAAGTGAAAGGATTTGAAAATCAAGTGTTTTTTATTTGCGACGAATTAGGTGTTGCTTATGAAAGTAAGCCAAGTGACATCGATTCGATTTTCAAAGTCATGAAGGATGAATACCCTCACATCGCATTGATTACAGCAATTACACAGGATCAATGGAGCAAATTAATCCAAAAGGACAAAGCGCTGGAAGAGCGTTTTAAACCTATTTTTATCGATCCCACCTCAACGGATGAAACACTGCATATTTTGGAAAATCACAGCAATCCCCATGTAAGCGTTTATTACAGGGGATTGGAAAACTTGATTGCCGAAAACAGAAAAAACACATCTCATTCAGAGCCGCGAAAATCGATCAATTCATATCAGGAATTGTTGGTGCAGATAGAAAAGCTGAATCCGCAAGATATTACAACAGATAAATTGCGCCAGGCTAAAACTATCCTTGCAAACTTGAAAGGAAGAATGGCCCTGATGGATGACCCCTCCCGCAATCCTTTCTCAAGGGAATTTAATGAATATCTTCAAAACATTGCCCAAGCAGAAAACGCCTTAAATGAAGCAGAACTTGAGGTCGATATTCAAAGAAAACTCGCCAAGAAAATAGTGAACTACCAAAAGTTAGATCGCTACTTACTTCAACAGAAAAACAAGGCCCTCAGATCCCTCTCCATCATGAATCCCCTCCCGGAACAAGAAAAAATAGCGTGTCAAATCCGCCTTCTGTTCACAAACTTCTTTGCCCTGCATTGCACTGAAAAGACAATCAACTCCCTCGCCTCTACCCTGTCATCCCTCAACAAAGAAATCCGCTTGAATTTATAGCCTCAGAGGACATGATCTCTAGATTTCGATAAGGTGGCCTTGATCACCTTCACAGTGAAAACTTTCGGTCAAGAATAAGGCTCGTGAGAAGAATTATTTTTGATCGACAAGGTGATCAAGGCCAAAAAATCCTTGAAAAAAAAACAATAACCTGATAGGCTAGGGTACGACTTGTTTGAAGTCGAATTGAAAGATCCCTGATTCTAATTCATTATGGGAGAATGAAATGAATAGCCCGAAACTTAATTGTAACCAGCAATCATGCCCGCTGCGACCTGATTATAGCGCTAAAACTCTGTCAATTATTTCTCCTTCCCTCCATCATCGTTGCCATCATTAATATTCCTTTATAACTTTTGTTAATATGTTTTTTAGAAGTGATTTTATTGCTTCTTACTCCTTGTGATTTTTATCACTCAAAAAATAAAAAATTTAATGGATGGTGCTAAAATGAATGTTTCAATCTTTATCGTTATGGTGTTTGTTCTTCAACTCTTCTATTGGATTGTGGGACGCCGGAGCTCAAAAAATGTGAAAGGGCAAGAAGACTACTTTCTGGCGGGGAAAAGCGTAAGGCTGTTTCCATTAATGATGACTTTTCTTGCGACTCAGGTAGGTGGAGGACTTGTCCTTGGTGCTGCGGACGAAGCTTATCTGTTTGGATGGCCGGTACTATTTTATCCTCTTGGTGCAGCCTTGGGATTAATTTTACTTGGCTCGGGCGTTGGCCGCAAGCTAGCTGGATTTCAGGTCTCCACAGTGGCTCAAATCTTTGAAGTTGTTTACCAGTCTCCCATGCTTAAAAGAATAGCCTCTCTTCTTTCGGTGATCTCATTATTTATGATTCTTGTCGCGCAAATCATTGCTTCGAACAAGTTTTTGGTGAGTATGGAATTCGATAACATGCCGCTTTTTATTGCTTTTTGGGCAATTGTTATCATCTATACAGCGCAAGGAGGTCTAAGGGCTGTTATCTCTACAGATATTGTTCAAGCCGCATTTTTCTCTGCGGTATTTCTTTTATGTTTTGGTTTTGTGCTTTATTCAGACACCTCAGTCTCATCTCTTCAATTACCCCAACTAGCAAATTTCACATCCGTCTCTCCGAAATTATGCGGGTGGCTGTTGATGCCATTGCTTTTCATGGTGATCGAACAGGATATGGGACAGCGTTGTTTTGCCGGGGCCTCCCCCAGGGTCGTTTCACAAGCAGCTCTATTATCGGGGATTGGCACAATGATTGTCTGCGTTGTCCCCATTTTCTTTGGAACGTTAGCGAACACCATGGGCCTAAAAGTGCCTCAAGGGGGAAGTGTGTTAATGGCTGCCATTGTACAAACGACAACCCCATGGATTACAGCCATCGTGGGATGTGCAGTACTCGCTGCAATTATCTCTACAGCAACATCTTTGATTAATGCCATCAGCTCAAATCTATCCAGCGATTTCAAATTACCCGTTTTTAAACGGATTGATACGATGCAGCTAGTGAAAGGAATGACGTGTCTTATATCGATTGCATCGATCTTTTTCGCATTCTATTTCGATAACATTGTCGACCTGTTAATCCAAAGCTATGAACTTTCCGTCAGCTGCCTGTTTGTTCCCATTTTTATTGCCCTATTTAAAAAGCAGGGCAATTTCCTGGCAGCATTACTAGCAGTCCTTTTTGGTGCGGCAGGATTCATTCTGTTTCGTCTATTCCCCATCGAATTTCCAAAAGAAATTTTAAGCCTTTTAATGTCTCTATGCGGCTATGGTTGCGGAGAGGTAATTACATGCTTACCTAAAATAAGGCAAGTGTTTATAAGGTTGAATTAAGACACACCGCTTTTTGGGAGTATTTTTATGGGACAGAATCCTGACAACTTGAGAGTAGGAGGGATTCCGGAAGGAATAAATCCAGGCGAATTGGAGATACAACGCCTTCTGAACAGTATTGAAGACCCCCCCATTTCACCGGTCACTTTCACTCCCCTGGCTGCAAAATATAAATTCGCTCTTTTTTCGAATATAAAAGATTCATTAAAAAAGATTTTCCCTAGATATTTTAAAGCTACCCTCAAATCAGAAATCCTTTTAAGTAACCGTCGAATCACATTATCAGGAGGAAAGAGTCCGCTTGATTTAAATAATCTTTCGACGATTGCTGATTCCAAGCCAGAGGAGCTTCTCGACTATTTTATTCCTCTTATCAAGGTTGGGGAAGATATTTTCGACAATCGAGCAATTACAGGATTGGGCGCTGTCGCGTCTACTTTCCAGCTCACTGGCATTGCTTGCATTATTGTTCAAGTCCATATCGTTAAAATTCTGGAAGAAATCACGAAGCGACGCAGAGAAAAGTTAGAGACAGGGAAAAGACTTGGCAGTGTGGACCCTGCAGAGTTAGCACAGCTCGAAGAAGACATCAAAAAAAACGAAAAATGGATAGAATCAACTAAAAAACAAGTAGCCGAACGCTCAAAAATTGAAGGACTAACTGCAGCTTTAATTACCCCCGAGCTCGTTAACCAAGTTTTGACAGCCTTCTGCTCTGTTTCAGGAGTCGCTCTCAAGGCCATGGGCAGCCTCTGTCTTGGTACCACCGTATTAAGTAGTTGGGTACAGTTGAAAGAAGCTCAAAAAAAACAGAGCGAGTATGAAGAGTTCGAAAAAATCATTTCGAATTTAGCACCCACTCTTGTCGGAAAACCCGGAGTCGATAAAATCATCAGCCAACAGCTGGATGTCAAGAAGGAAAAGTACAATAAAAACCTCAATATTAAGAAACAATTGATCGGGGAATTAATCGAACAATTTCGTTCCGACGGAAATTTGATCAATTTCAGAGAAGGACTCAAAAAAGGGAATTTTGACGCCTCAAATGGTATCGATTTAGACAAAGATGCTCTTATCAAAAAACTTAATGATCCAGAGCTGCTTGAAAAAATGGCTATCAATGCCACTCAAAAGGAAGAGGCGTCAAGTGTCATGCTGCGCACCGCCTTAGCGACATATGCTGCTCAAAAGGTAAAAATTGATAATAGTTTTCTAAGTTTCAGACTGATTAAAGCTAAACTTAAGTTGTCATCTTCCGGAACGTTTGCAGCCATTGGAATTATTGCCAAAATGCTGGCTATTAGTATAACAGCCGGTGTGCTTACATCGCTGAGCGCTACCGGATTTGGACTGCTCGGCACAGCAATCGGTGCAACCGTCGTGGGTGCTATTTATTTTTATGTAAAAAAACCCAATTTATTTAAACTTTATCTTAGAGGGATTCCCGCTAAGGTATTGTTAAAAAAAATCCCAATATTTATCCAAAGCTGTCGAACACTCATCATCACTCGAAAACTCGAAAAACTGGGACTGGAAATATTGCAGACAGATAACAGACAAAATTTGGGAAAAATGAGAAAATTAAATCAAAAGAAAATAGAGTTGGAAAACTCCATTCGAAAAAGGACCGACGAAGTCGCCGTTATGGAATCTTTAATGATGGAAGCGGGGTGGAAAGATTACAAAAAAAGTTTAGGTCAAGAAGGGGTAAAAAGTCAGGCGAGCGATGAGATATTCGTTGAATTCCTCTCGCAATCGCACGACGAAAATGATGAAACAGACAATATATGGAGTGTGATGGGAGTCGACCTAAAAGCCCTTAGAGAGGGACAAGGGGATGATGAGGTCCGTAACCAGGCTGCGCGTTGCATCCGTTCGTTTTTTGGTGCTGATGAAGGTAAAACATTAAAGCAACTCAAGAAACATCAAGAGATTCAAAAGCATGAAATCGATATTGAGGTATAGGATTTATGAGCAACTACACACTGGAATTAATTAAGACCGAATTAGAAATTTTAGGATTGAATTGCCTCGTTGAAAAATCGGGGGAAGAGGGGTATCCTTCAACTGCACCGTCTCGCCTTTTGATTTTCGCTGGCTTTGACAGTAAAAACCGTCAGCGCAAAATAACAATCACGGAAGATGCTATCGAAACTGGTAGCGAATTGTCACCCAACCCTGAGGAAAGAAATAGAAGATATGTCCGGATGCAACTGGATGCGCCCTTTCCCTTTACCGTCAAAGATACAGCGATGGCTGACGTCGCGCAATTCCTTCATTTTCTCGATCTGCAAATAGAACTGCCAGGATTTTACCTCAACCACTTTGAGAACGTCGTCCTTTATCGTTCAGTGCATATCACCAATGTCGAACATGTTCCTCTAAAAATCTATGTTTCCATTCTAGGTGTTATCCTATTCTGTTTGGACACTTTTGGTCCATCCATCGAACGACTGGCTAGTGAAGAAATTTCTTTTGTAGATCTCCTTCAGGAGCTGCAGAAGATGCTTGGTGAGATGGGGAAAAAACTATAATAATATACTCCTCCTAGCTCAAAATGAGAATTTGGACTAGCGCGAAAGCTCTCGCGGTTGAACGATCGTAAGCCACCTAATATTAGAAATATGAGGTGGCTTACGATCGATTCAACCCCGAGGCTTTGGCGCCGTCCACATTCTCATTTTGAGCTAGGAGGAGTATATATGATCTCGATTTGGTACCTTTTAATTTTTCTTAGTTTCTTTTGTGCTCCTTTTCCCAATGAATTGGATGCACGGTTGTATTTCATGCATGTTCCCAAGACCGGGGGAACGACACTACGACTTCTGCTGGAATTACAGCTGGACGCAAACGAAATTTATCCTGTCCGTAATGCAAAGCAAGCAAAAGTACCTATCAAGCAGGACCTTATTTCCGGACACTTCCCCTATTGGTTTTGCAAACAATCTGATGAGAACTTTGAAGAGGCATTCAAAGTGACAATTCTGAGGGATCCTATCGAAAGATACCTGTCGTTCTTACGAGCAAAAAAACGAGAGGATAAGACACTCCCAACTTTAGAATCTGTGTTAAAAATACGGAAAGCGAAATGTCATAAATATCATTATGGCTTAATGGATAATGCCCTTTGCAGGCATTTGTCTGCCGATCCACTCTTAGAGGGAAAACAGTTACTTGACAGTGCCAAACAATCATTACAGAAAATCGATTGTGTACTTTTTTTTGATAATTACTCACAGGATATCATCGAGCTCTTTAATCGCCTTGGAATAGAGTTGAATGAAGATAGCATTCCAAGAATGAATGTTACAGAACAAGAACCCATCAGCAAACAGCTTTTTGAAGAAGTCAGGCAATTAAACGGACTGGACATACAGCTATACAACTACGCTAAAACCCATCTTCAGAAAAAGAGGACGACATATCAATTGAGAACCCCATCTTTTGAAAATATTTTAAAGAGAACGAATTCTGTAGATTATACTTTTGAGCTTCCGTTAAATGGCAAAGGGTGGAGTTATCGAGAGAAAGTGCCAGATAATTCAGAGAAAAATCCCATTTATAGATGGGTGATGGAGAAACCAGCCCTGATCCATTTTGCATTAGAAGAAGGCTTTGATTATGAATTATGTTTTACTGCAAACGCCATCACTGCAGACGTTTTTCCTAGAGTAAATATTAACGGAAAAGAAATAGAAATTCTTAAATGTGATGATCAAGTGTTTTCCATGTACTATGGAAAAATCCCAAAAGAATATATCACAAAAAATCTTACGGAACTAGCGTTTTACTCCTCTAAAGCACTCCAAGACGGAAATCTTGATTCCTCTCAACAGAAAATAAATAAATCCCCTTTATCCTTTGCAATCAATAGAATCCAAATTTCAACCTTCTAAATACCCTCCCCAATGGTGTTATGCAAATGAGCCTGGGGTGGTTTTTTCTGCAAAGAAATAGTTGCCTGGCTTAACTATATTAATTCCGAGACAGTTAAGATACATATTGAGAGTCTCTGTTAGAGACGTTAGGGCAACCGTTTCTGCAGGTGGCTGTTTATACCCTTGTGGAGGTACACTAGCTTGACGATGATAAACCACTTGGATAGCTTCTAGAAGGATTGACTCTGGGCTGCCCTTTGTCTGAAAGATCGACGCCCCTCCATCTTGAATCAGGATTAAGGCTTCGCTGAGATAAAATCGGACTTGATCATCTCGAGTAGATACATCTGCCTTTTTACTGCTCTTTGCAAGATACGCGTGGAACTTGCCGGGTTCGATAGCGATTGCCACGTTCTTAGAATAGGGTGGAATTTGCTGACTTTTACGGAGCAAAAGTCCATAGCACTTCTTGCCTAGCTCAAACAAGCCTGGACGGTCAAAAATTTTGTTTTTGACAGCCTCAGCAGCATGATAAAAATCATGTATCGTGAGCAAATTACCTTCTAAGGATACACCATGGACATGTTCTGGTTTATTATCCGTGGGTTCATGCAAAGCAATATCCAGTGATCTATCTATTAAGTTATCAAATCTAGCGCCGATGGGTCTTAAGTTGCGCCCGTAAACCAGGGAAACCCCTTTCAGGCAACTGTCACTTCTGCACAGCCCTGCTGAACCCTGCGCCCATCCTTGGTCCTCATTATATTTCAAACCACCAGCTACATCGTCATGGTGCAGCGCCCTCATTAATTCAGCACTTCTTTTGGTCATATTGTCCTTTTTAACCAGAATGAAATAACGTTGATTGAGGGGCACTTGACTGATACTTTTATCGTCCCATCTTTTAGAGATGTCACCCCATTTTTCAGTATTATTTTTGACTTCATCATAAGAATAAATCGTATACTTCTGCTTGGCCATGGCCGGACCCAGGAAGATGTAAGCACTGGCCAGATTATCCATTCCTGCCGTGCGTGGGTGTCTTTCCCCTAATAATCCTTGGCAAAAGGCCGCTTTGAGAATAGAATAAATGGTAGGTTTACCATTGGACTTCAGTTCTAAACCGATCTTTATTAAATCTTCCCATTTCCCTGCTTTAACACAATCCACCACCTTGTTAACGAGTGGATGCATGTAACAATTACGGATAGCCACGATTTCTGCATCACTGACTGAGCTTAATAAGTCACGCTGGTCTTTCGGAACTTCCTCATCTTTTACCATCTCCCATCTCAAAGGTTCTATCAGCGGGTTCAGCATCTTTCCTGTAACATTTGCCGTAGACCTTGATAAGGGAACAGCTTCGGGATGCGATAAAGCACCCGGATCCAATGACACATCGTGCGTTGAGAGCTGGGGGGGGCTGTCGGGGGTTGGTTGAACAAAGCCTAGAATCCGACTGAAGACACTCGCAATGCGTCCTATTGGTGCGCCTGTCCTACTATTCACCTGTGTTGCAGAAAAAGAGGCAACGCCCTCAAAGTGGGGCTGTCTTATCAATGGTACACCAACCCCACCACTACCATTGTTTCCAGCATCGCGAATAGTATTAATTAGTGGATCCATACTTATCCCCTCTCTGTTCTTTGAACTCTTCAAACCTATAAGCAACAAGCCTTGTTGAACTCCGCTTTTTCCTAGATCCTTTAGCCTATGACCATCCGGGTGACAACTGTTTACGTATAGCCCACGTTTACCAGTGAAATAGCTCTGGTAGATGGAATTTATTAAAATAAATATAACTATATCTATTGTTACTAGTTAATTAAATTAAAATCAATAGTTATCGATAAATAATTATTGATTAGATAATAGAATAAATAGTACTAATAATTTTCAACACGGATACGCCAACATACTTTTACGCATAAGTTTTTTTGACAAAAATTCATCATTTAGCAGCTCCTGGACCAAACAAATCCCATGCGTCTGCATTGTTTGTCAGCTTACAAATGCCAGTCCATATTGCTTTGACTCCAGGAGCAGGATCATTTTCTTTCCTAAATGACCACCAAGCTTCCCTATAAAACCCATCATTTATTTCATCGAGGGGGTGTTGAAGGGGGGTGTGGGTAACGACAAGGCTTCAAAGCTACCGTTTTTTCATGTTTATAAATTGATTGATGTGTTAAAACTCAACTTTTCCACTTTTCAAAAGTTCATCAGGAGAAGTTTATGTTTAATCTAGAAACGGCAGTTGAAGACGATAAAGTGATACAAAGTTTTGATTTAGAATCATTTATGACAGGGGGTACTCACCCCCCAACGGAGAAGGCGCCCTTTACCTCAAATAGTTATCCCTCAAATTCTTGCATCACTTTACCGTCTTCAACTGCCGCCTCTAAACTTAAAGACGTCGCTTCTCTCGCACTATACTCATTTATGGTCATTTTATTCCTTTCGACACAACCTCTTGTAGCGAATCCGTCTCAAAAAAACATTTCGGAATTGGATAGGCTAATCCCTCCAGAAATAAAAAATGATGCATTTTATACTGCAATTTATAATTTAGTTCGGAAAGAACCAGTTCAATCAATATTAGAAATTGGCTCATCGAGTGGTGCAGGAAGCACAGACGCGTTTATTAAAGGGATGAAAAAAAACAGGTCTCACCCGACATTGTTTTGCATGGAGTTATCAAATACGCGTTTCAAAGCATTACAAGAACATTATGCCAATAATCCTTCAGTAATTTGTTATCATGCGTCCTCTGTTCCTCTAGAAAGGTTTCCAGAAGAGAGCGAAGTTCTTGACTTCATGGAAACTGTCGATAGCAATCTTCGTTATTATGGATCAACAGAGGTGATTCGCTGGCTGAAACAGGATATTGAGTATGTGAAAAATTCGAATGTTCCTCAAAATGGCATTGAATTGGTAAAATCTGAACACAACATCAAAGATTTTGATGTTGTCTTAATTGATGGTTCAGAATTCACGGGTCAAGCTGAATTAGCTCTGGTCTATGGAGCAAAATTCATTCTTCTTGATGATATCTGTACTTTTAAAAATCATAATAATTACATCGCGCTTATTAACGATGTAAATTATAATCTTATTGAAAAAAACCAGTATCTCCGAAATGGTTATGCAATATTTAAGAAGAAATAAGGTTAGAGATATCACAAACTATCAAACCCGATCCCGTTATCTTTTTTAAAATATTCTTCCTGGACACGTTTAAGAAATTGATATTTTTTATCCAGCCCCACGACACAATTTGCATGAAATAGCACGATGGAGTCGTCCAATGCAATTTCAAAGTCTGTAGAAGCTATTTGTCGCGTCATCCCATTGCTGTTTTTTAAAACACGCCTTCCATTTGGAAATTGTTCAGAAGGGAGAAACTTCCAGGCAATTTCCTCCGGTCCAAAACTCTTTAACGCCATCTGAAGCGCCACTTGATCATCAATGCACTCCTTTTTTTGTAATAAGCGCAAAGCGGTCGTGATTAACTTTAACGTTTTCTCATTTCCTCTCATGACAAAAAATCCTGCACACAGTGCATTCTGGGGCCAACCTTGCTGAACGACAAAGTCGTTATCTCCTAAGTGAGTTAAAGCAACCTCCAGCACAGGTTTTAGAAAAATGATATCAATATCCGAATAGAAGAATATTTGATTACCCCAATGCGCTTCAATCGCTTCTAGC
>JBAWVE010000053.1:0-11576 GCA_037147435.1 Parachlamydiaceae bacterium | reverse complement strand
GTTTATCTCTATGTACAAAGAAAATTCGTTCAAGAAGTGGAATGATCCCAAAATCACAAAGAAACAAGGGTACGATCTAATGATTTCCTCGAGATCATGTCCTCTGAGCCTCCTACCGCACTGCACGCTGAGAATCTTGCACCGCCTTTTTCCGGAGGGCATGTGAATCAGGGGGTGCTTTCTGTGGAAGGTTCCAGGATATTTTGCAAGGGGCTGTTATAGTAGTAAAACTGGCTCACCTTATTCCATAAGAGAACTTTCTCCGTGAACAACTGGTGCATCTTTTCGACGCCATGGGCTTTGACCCACTGTTCGAGATACTCTTTTTCTTTTCCTTCATAACGGCTTACACCACGAAAAAACTTTGCTTGAACAGCCAGCTTGTTGAATTCTTCTTCTGCTTGCGGTGATAACGATTCCTGCCCCTGGGTGGTCACACCGGTACTCAGGTGATACAGCTTTAACCTCACTTCCTTTGCCTCTCCTTTTAGGGGAGCAATACTATCGTTCTCCAACATATGCTTAAAGGCATCGGCATCATTTTGGTCCAGTAGCATCAATTGGAGTCCCTCTTTGCCTTCTTTGGCAAGAACGTACGACAGCTGCTGTTGGTAATAGCCAAAAGGTTCGTAAGCTCTGACATCGATATCGGAGCTTACAACAGGACACATGTTTAACGAACAGGTTAGCCTTGAATCAAAGACATCTTTGAATTCCTTTAAGCCATCATAATGATTCAAGACATCCGACAATCCAACAATCGGATGAAGGTCTGTCCTCGCCTTGATCTCATAATCACGTCTTAGAATAGAATCTACCCTTGTGAGATTGAAATACGCCTCTGTAAACAGTCCATTTCTTTCCCAGACAATGACAGGGCGCGGCCTGCCGGGATTTGGCTCGAATACAGAACGTACGTCTTCTTTTTCAGTTTTTGTTTCTTTTTCCTTTTCCGCTTCTTTTTCCTGCTCCAATCCATAGGCGGACTTAACCACCTCCTCCGGCATTCTATCCAGTTCCTCTTTTCCCAAGGCATCCAGTCCCTGTTTGAGTGCTTTAGTACTGAATTTTTCACTGAGGAGGGGATCAGTCGCAAAAAGTTGGAAAGCTGGCGACTGGATGAAAGCGTCGATATCACCCTTCAAGGCTTCTTCCCGTTTTAGAGGCTCTTTACGGGCCCCATAGAGAAAGTAGGGGCGGATATTGTGCGTGGTGGCAAATAACGCCTCTGCAGCGTGATAGAACTCCCCGAGTTTCTCTATCGGAGTCGTCTCATCCAGCATGACGGTCAGCAATTTTTCCAATAAATAGGCTGACAGCTTCTGCTGGAAAGCACGGTAGTTGTCAGTGCCCTGGCGTTCCGCTCCGGTATTGATCGAATAAAGCAGGATGTGCTCAAACTTGAGATTTTCGTCCTCACCGATGGAGATTCCCATCTTTTTCTTCAAGACATCTTTGATGAGGTCGCGTTCTTCTTGTGAGACCACAAATTCCACACGTTGTCCGGTAGCTAATCCTCTCAGCCTCCATACCGATTGGAGCAAATCGCGCAGCGTCGTGTAGCGGCCGATGGTAACAGCCGCACACATTGTTAAGGATACCCTGATATCTGAGCCTGTTGTGTGCTGCTGATCCCAGAAAGCGGCGATTTGCTGTCTTTTCAGGGACGATTGTGACAGGTCGACAACTGATCTTTTTCCATCGATAAGAGTCATGACCATCAACTGATTGCTTTTGTCATAAAAGGCAACGCCTTGAATGGTCGGATCGGATTGTAAGGCGTGCAGCATTGCTTCGGCGACATCGGCGCGGTCCTTGACATCTCTAAATAGTCCTGCAGTGTCGATGATGGAGCGTGCTGAAGATTTTTTATTTCCAAAAATGCTGTTGACCAGTTCTGTGACATATTGTGAATCCTGTTTTGGAGACTTTGGAGTCTTTAGCGTCTGGCACGGATCTTTCGACGACATCCTCCACAGGATATCCAAGGATTTTTCCGTAGTATCGGAAGGGTGAAAATTGTGTCGCATCTCTTTTGGAAAAGTGTCGAGGTTTTGCGTTGTCCCGGTCATCCCCATGGTGATATGGAATAGCAAGCGGAAAATTTGGGCATCGGCATTAAGCTGTCGTTCATAAACGCGGATTTGCGGGAGTACATACCTGTTGATGAGTTTCATTTTGACAGCGCTGTTGGCATCTACTCTCTCGGTCATTGTTTTCAACTGTTCTGGAGTCACATTAAAAAGATCGTAAGACGGATCGCCACCCGCTAATTCTTCCAAAAAGTTTTTTTTGTAGATGAGTAGCGTCTTGAAATCGATGCCGGGTTTTCGGCGACGCTCTTCGTTGACCAAGTCTGCCAGGTGATTGAGCTCTTTTCTGACGATGTCTTGAGGAAAATCTGCCCAATTCAGCTGCATGGCGTAGTTAGTTTCTTCCATCTCCGTCCCAAACTGTGCGCGCAAACTTGGAGTGCTGTGATCATACGGAAGGGCCAGATAGCTGCTGGGTCGCACCGGATCCCTCCCGTAATGCTCATTCAGATTTCGACTTAAGGTCAAAGGGAGCAATTCGCTAATCTCTTGTCGGTAGACAGTCAGCGCATCTTGAATGTCCGGTGCCACTTTATCCCGGATAAAATCATCATCATCTTTTGATGGATTGCCACCCAAAAATGCTGTAACGCTTTCTTTCTGCGCCTTATTTCCATCTTGATTCATCGTGGCCATGAACTCCGGAAGCCCGACGATTTTACGACCAAGCTTGCCTTCAAAAAGCGCATCGACCAAAGCTGGCTTGACTATCGAGTCATGTTGTTCTTTGGTGAAAGGCTTCTCCGCTGTGAAATGAGTAAATCCTAAACTAATATTCTGGTTGATGTCTTCTGAATCGGCAAGAAATGCATACACATCGGAAATGACATCGGCAAATAGCTTTTCCAAGCCTTTGGCTTCCCCGATAGTATAGTGAGTCGATTTCAACACGTTCAGTACAGTATCGACTTCATCGATCATCGCGATTCCGGCCTTCTTCAATAACGCAAATATTTCACGAAATAACTTAAGCTCCTGTTCCACTTGAACTTTGTACGTATCTTTAAGAACAATTTCACCTATTGCAGCGGCGCTCGCGATCTTTCTGGTATGTGCGGTATAAAGTTCGGTTTTTTCAATCCACTTCAGGTAAAGGCTCTGAACGCTGCCACTGCCCATCAGCAATACTTTGCGGTCCTTTTGGATATGAACGAGCTGCTGGCGCAATAGCTCCAAAGATTCTGCATTCAGGTCGACATCTCTGTCAAACTTCAGAACTTCCAATGCCTGATCAAAACTTCCCTTCGATGTCATGTACAGCTCACTTGACATTGACGGGATCAGCGCATCGGGCAACACGCCAATGGCCATGTGCTTGCCATCGGCATGGAGCAGGCCCAACAAGGGTAGAAGCACGGATGTTTTTCCCCCTCCCATATCCATTTGAAGCACAGCACCAAGGTATTGCGCAGCGCCGATTTTTCCATCTTTGATCTCGAGTTTATTCAGATTTTCCACCTGCGATTTGCGCATCAGCAGGTTCATGTAATATTCAAAAACGAGGTACTCGGGGTGAACTTTGACACTGAAATGCCGTCTTGTTAATGCCAATGTACGCACTTCCTGAATCCTGGGCTGCAACTCTTCGTTGGGAACTCCATGCGCCATTTCTGTCTCCAATGCCGCAACAGATTCTGAAAGTCTAACTAAATGCTGCCGATAGGTCGCTTGCTCCAGGTATGCCTTCACCTCATTCGCCAGTGCTGCTGCCTTATCCGGTGTCAAAGCAGGATTGCGTTGCTGATAGCCAGCGGTATCCCCACGTAAGAACAGTCGAAACAGTTCATCCAGATCGATCGGGGATTTCAGATCTGCTGCCCAACGTGTTTGCAGATCTGTCGCGGCTTGCTTGTCGGCAGGCAACTGATTCGCCATCTCCAAAATCTTTGCGCCTTTAGCCATGAGTTCTCCCGATTCAAAGGCGATATCATCTCCCAGTTTGAAACGGAAATCGCGCAGTGGAATTCCAAGCTCTTTGACGGTATATTTGGGCTCTATGCTTGGCGGCGGCATCTTGCTTACCAAGTCCCGTACGCGTTTCAATTCTCTGGCTGTGATCCTGTCAACGGTTGTTGCGGGTTGCAAAACAGCTAAGAGTTCGGTTGCTGTTGTCGTCGACGGTACTACGTCAACAACCTTACCTTTGTCAAAATAGCGATCTAAATCGTGTGTCCTGACAAATGGAAATCGTTGGTCAAAAGGCAATTCACGAAGGTAGATGCATCGCCCTGCCACTGGCGCCTGCACTGATGTTGCTTGAAGGCCCATCTCTAAAACACTGGGTTCCGTATCCCAAGGCAATGGGGCAAACTTTCCTGTTTTTCCTGTTACGACGTCTGCAGCTGCCTCAGCTAACGAATTAATTAAATTATGCTCATCAAGATGCGCTAAATTTTCCTGATTCAAATAAGAAAAGGCTTTGGCTGAAGGAAACCTGGACGCATCCTCTATCAGCCCCAACAAAATCAGAATGGGAGGGGAGACATCATGAGGGTTTGGGTGTAAGTTGAATTTCATCATGAGCACGGAACGAAGGGTTTCCACCAATCGTTCTCGGGGCATCGTCTGCCAATCGATAGAAACTCCAGAGATCTGATAAATAATGTTGTGAATTTCCCATTCCCTCAGTGATGGGAAGTTCCTAAACGCTGCATACATGGCTTCCAAATCGGGAATTTCGGAGGAAAGAATGGAATCTCTCGCTGAGACTTTGAAATCATCGCGGGTCCAAGCGTTTTTAAAACTTCTGATAATTTGGGAACGCTCTGTAGGTCCCTGAGTCATTGGCGGTGCAATCCATTCTTTGTTGGACTGCATTCCTAAAAGCTGCTTACGATAAGATAGAACCTCTAATTGTGTGTTGCTAAATTTAAATTTTAACTCTCGGTTTTTGGCTTGCTTTTCCAACCAATGGAGCAGGCCTATCTCCTCGATAGGCATGAAAAGACTTTGTTTTTCACCCAAATATTTTCGGCTGGTGTTCGCATAAAAGAAGTAGCTTGCGGCGGTGTTTTTTGTAAAATCTTCGTCTTGGTTCAATGTGGCTCGTAAATCAGGGGGGGCACTGCGCAGAAACAACGCTAACGCCTTTAGCCGCACTGCATGACTTTCGAGATCAGGATCATTGTTTGCCATGTGCATCTGAACTATTTTGAGCAGCAGAACCCCTTCTTTCTTGGTTAATGGGCGAATCAGCGGAATCCGGTCGAGTTGCCTTGCCGCTGCCCCGTATTTCTGCTTCCATAAACTATTCAACGCCAGCACCAGGCGGCCCGCTTCGACATTTTTAAGAGGATTTAATTGTCCTGTTGATGGATCCACAGCGTAATCGTACACAGGTGTTATGTCTCTAAAAGTGAGGCCCTCGATCAGCGTCCCTTGTCTACTCGCCTCATGGATATTCTGGATAGGTTCTAAGGTGCTGTCTTTCTCCGGATCAAAAGTCTTAAAAGGCACATCCGGAATCAAAACAAGGCGGGTAAGCACCCCTTCAGCTGGGTGTTTCTTAAGCACTAGGTAGTGGTCCAACTCTCTTAATGCGGGAACCCTCTGCACTTCTGCCACAGCGTATCCCGGGTATTGTGGACTCTCAGCTACCCATTGTTTGGTTTCAGGATCTTTACGTACCTTAAAGGACAATCCATAGCGAGGAAACTCAAGACTCTTGATGACACCGGTGGCGAGTTCCTGAAGAACTATAATGTGTGCAGGGTTTTCAAATGCCCCTAGAGAAGAGGCAAACGGACATTTTTTCATATTGGCCACCACCAATCCTGTCCTTTGGCTGCTTGGGTCCAACTGGTGGATAACAGTGAAATCAATTCTGTCCACCCATTTATTCTTCTGCATGGTGACTTCATACTGAGGGACTCGAGTCAGTTTGTCAGTGAGATAATAGACGTACTCTCCCTTTTCATTCCTGTTGGGAGCCTTCCAAATCATTGTCTTTTCGTCAACGAAGAAGGGAGAAAATCCTTCATCTCTATCAAGAGATTGCCTGCACCATTCCTGACTGAATTGTCGTTCAAAAATGAGCCCTTCGCCCTCTTTTTTAACGCGATACCGGTTGTGCGCCTCATCGGCAAATTCAAAACTGTCCCTTCCGATGCGAATGGCATTAAAAATTCGATTTCCTTTCAAATGTTCTATATAAAAGCGACGCTGATCCTCTTCCGGAAAGAATCGTTTCAATGTCTCTTCAGGAATTTGTACCAGGCTCAAAAAATGGTGTTTGAATTCGATATGATTTGCAATGGAAGGGGGAATCAGGCTGACGGCTGAATCGAAGGAAGTGATTGTTCCTTCGGCTATGTGGATAAAATTCCGTTTGTCCGCAGAGCTAAAGTCGGGAAACCCGTCTTGTGTCCACTCGATGACAGGGGAGTCAGGTGAGAAATGGTTCCATACCGCATTCAAAATGAAATTTCGTTGCTGCGGTTTATGGAGTAGTGTTTGTATTGTCTCAAGTCTGGTTTGTAAAACATCACGTGTCCTTAAATCGACTGCTGCTTCAGGAGGCATTTCATCATCATAGTACAGTGAGAGATGGATTTTCTGAATCAGCAGCTGTGTCAGAGAGTCTTCTGTCATGGGTTCGATCGCCGCATAATGGTGTACCAGCAGCCGATGCAGCTGATATTCTAACTGACGACGTTGATTTGGTGCGAATTTCAGTAGGGATTTCGAAGCCGATAGCGCCTGACACTCTTTGTCGATGTGTAGGAAACCCTTTGTGGCAATGTCGCTGACCTCAAAATTTTTCTGCGAGTATTTCTGCCATGCCTCTAAAGAGTGGCACAACAGCTGGCTGATCTCCAGATAGAATAACGCAATGTCATAGCGGCCAATGTCAATGTTGTCGCGGTAATGATGGTTGCAGAATTGATTAAAGCACGCAACAAATGTCTCCAATCGCTCTGGGGTGCGCATCTCATCAATGAGCAAACCTGCGTCCAGAAAGAACATTTTGAAGAGCAACCGGTTGTCCGCTATTTCAAGCAGACTGGGATTCTCAACAAAGAATCCTAAGGTTTCTTCTATCTGTAAAGACATGACACTGTTCATTCCTAGTCGCTGCTGCAATCCTTGCACATCCAAATCTTTCTGCGCACCAATCGGCAGCATTAAGGTATCCGGCGTGGCGACAACAACCTGATTGGGAGGTAAGACTCGGCGTGGTACAACCCCTGGATATTCTAATGCCCCGGTAAAAAATGAAGAAACGTTCATCCCTATTTTTGGGCTTGTTCTTCGGAAATATGCCTCATCCCATGGCGGACTGTCATAACGAGATCCATGTATTGGAATATTCGGACTTTTATTCAGGTAACGATACAACGCAGTTCCTAACGAACTGACACTTCGTTGAAACAATGTGTACTCTGTAGTCGAATCTTTTCCAAAATCAGATGCTGGCAGAGTATCAGCAAGATAACTTAACTCGACCACTTGACGGAAAGAAGGGGGAATGATCGTCTTGAAATTCTTTCTTGGACTATCTATATATAATCCTGTATACACTTCTATAGCTTGTTCTAGAATGCTTTTTTGTGCAAAAGAAGAACCCTGATATTTTTCATTGATGACTCCCTGTATATCAGATTTTTGGAGCTGTTCGAGAATCCAGGTAAATTCACGTACGTCACAGTCAAGGGCCCATTCTATTTTTCCAATTAAGACTGGCGTATAATCACAGGTGCTCATAGGCTTAGCGGAGAGCTGGAAAAAACCGTCACTTCCGTCTTTGGGGCGGGCAGCCTGCCAATAGCGGCGCAATTCAGAAGCTTCAATCGCCCATGACGGATCGGCAACGCTAAAAAATAGGGAACCGGCATGCAAAAATGTCTCAAATCGTTTCTGGTATAGATTCAGATGGTCAAATCCAAGCGCAACTGCATGCTCACTGGATAGCTTGTCGGCCACTGTCAGCAACTTCACGACGGCAAGGTAATCCGATGGTTGAAGTTCCACAGCGCGATTGGGGTTGGTCCGCCGTAAATCTGCTAAATTATCGGAAAATCGTTGACCCAAATCACGGAATGCCTGCATCAAAGGAACGGCATCTTCCGCTTTCAAATCACCCCAAAATGCCGTTTCATGAAGCGGTATCTTCAATACAATCTGTTTGATTCCAGCGTGCACATTTACGAGCTCCTGATTACTGATCTTAGAGGAGGGGCGCGTCTGAAAGGTCTGAATATCTCTTCCAACTTTTTTAGAGATGGTTTCCAAAAATTGTTGCATGTCGTTCATTAATGCCGAACCCCTTGGCGTCCACTGTTGAACGGCCAGGGGAAGCGCATTCTCCTCAGAAATTGTATTTTTCTCTGAGGCAATCGGCGTCAAGTAACGAGTTGAAAGAGGGAAGCCATTATATTGAGAACTGAGTAGATCTGGTGTTAAGTCGCACAGCGGACTGGCGACAAGCTCGTCTGCTTTAATCTTGTCCAAGGCTGCTCTGAGATGCTCTTGGATCCCCTGTACAATATTTAGGGCATATTTCTGTTCTCGTGGGGTAATATGGCCTTTGTCTGTCCATTCTACCAATCGGGCAGCAAAAGCTTCAGCATACTTGCTAACGAGATTGAAATTCACACGATCGTCAAAACTGAGTTTTGTGTAATTTATTTTGTTTTGCTGGTTAAAATCGTAGAGTGCCTTGAGCTCTGTGACGAAAATGTCATGCTGGGCTTCCGGCGCACTTGGTTGCTTATCGGCCACAGCAGAAACGAGAGATTGGTAGGAACATGTCCCGCTTCTTTGGGCTTCTCTCAATTTTTCTACCGAAATTACCCCCTGATACAGTGTTCCTCCCAAGGAAGGAAGAATGCTGTTGGCCAAGATGTAAGCAGGAATTTTAAATTCCCCGTTTTCTAACTCGTAAAGAGCCTTCCAGAAAATGGGATTCGAGAGGTTTTCTTCAGGGATTTTATTAATTTCGATATAGGGCTCATATAAAACTTCACCCTTGACCACTGTGCGAGCAAAATAATTCACCCCCTCTCCTGTACTGTAGAAACGGAAAGTCATTTGTCCATTGTTGTGCTTGATTATTTCATACACAATCGCGTGCTTTTTCCATCCTCCGGAAAAGAAAGTGGGGTCTTCCGGCTTCAATGCCTCTAACTGCTCTTTGATGGCATCGCAAAATTCCTTCGCCGACGCCCCCTGCAGCTTGATATTCAATTCCGTCGCAATCGAGAGTTTGGTCTCCAAAGATTCGAAAAAGCTTAGCTTTGCCTCGCGAGAGGCCGCAAATTGACTGGCAAACAGTTGATCGCAAAACAATGCCTTGGAGTCATCAGTGCAGCGCCCAGTTTTTGTCAAAGCTGCTAGTTTACCCATCACCTGATCTACTAGATATGGAGTGATGCGAATAGGATTGTGCCCTTCCAGCGTAGACTTTTCACCAAATAGGTCTCCACCAATGTGAAGTAGAGTCTTGGCATCGATGGGGATGGAAGAGTGTTCAATAAAAAAGGTTAACTCGGCCAGACGTAGCTGCTCGGTAGCCTCCTGTCTGAGTGCCTGGATAGGTAAATACTGCCCGTTCCGCAAGGCGTGCGCTGTTGGTTTAATATTTCCCAATCCCGCGATGATAGGTTCAGCCTCGGCAGAGACATCCCAATACCCAGCTGCAACGTCAGCTTTGGTCAGGTTTACCATCTCATGTGTCTTAGCAAAAGGCATCTCGTCCGGTGTTGTGACTTTTGTTTCTTGATCGGTTGTGAAGGCACTCCACCACTCAGGGAACTCCAGGTGCCGGTAGGGGCTGCTACGTGGAAGCTCATGGAACATTCTCGTGAGGCGATGAAATTCCGCCGCTTCATCGGCTTTCTGAATACTTAATGGATTTGTTCCGATGTCATAGCGCAGTTTTGTCAAAAGCATTTCAGCTTTTGGATACCTTGTCAGTAGTCTATTGCCAAACTGCTTCGCATGGCGACCTGCCATGTTTTTGATGTAACGTACTTCCTTGTCTATTTGATCTACTGTGTCGATCGGAACGGACGCAAACTCTCTTTTCTGCAGTTCTTTTGCTACGGCATCGCCGTAGCAGTGGAATCCGTGGATTTGCGTCAGCATTTTGGAGATGTCGCCGGAAAGCATCAGGGAAAATAGAGCGATGCGTGTAATCTGTTCGGTTCTTTCCTCGGAGCGCTTCCATCGCTCCGGAATCAAGCGGCTAAAAAAGGACTTGATGTTTGAGTATACTCCTTCCCTTGGAGACGGCCGTTTACCCACGAGCGCCTTCCATTGGTCATCGCCATAGGCAGGAGGCTTGTTCTCAGACAGACCTAGCGGAATGATCGTTTCTGCATTATCTTTAGGAAGTTTTGTCAACTCATCGATTCTTGCAACAGCAACATCCAAGACTTTGGTTTTCAAGGTGACCAAAGAGTTGAAAGTGATTTCAGGAAAAGCGGGCATATTGCGGGCAATGTTTTCCCTGATTTTGATGAGTTGTTCTTTCAATGCCAGTAGCTGAATAGCAGCGCCATTTTTGTCCTGTTTTAAAAGGTCGCCAACGACGTTTAACTCTCCCTTGAGTTTCTTTTCTACAGCTTCAGCCCAATCTTCGATCAACCACTTCACGTTCAATTCCCACTGATCGTGCAACTCTGTCGTATACGCCTCGGCTAATGAACCCCGGACCTCACGAGCAAATTGTTGCATGAGGAGTAGTCCTTGAGGGATCTGCACCAAAAGATCGCTTCCTAGCAGCGGATCACCTGTTCCTCGGTCGTAGCAGACAGCATCGAATTCTTCCATCGTCTGCTGCAACGTATCTTCCACGAGGTGAAAGTGTTCTGCACTATCGACAAGATTTTCCACTTCGTAGAGGAATGAACGAGAAACATCCATAAACCCGGCTTTCTGCTCTTGTCTCATATGGTTTCGCAGCAAAATCGGCTCCAGCCCCGGAGCATCCCCCATGCGGGCTTTGACCTTTTCCGAGAAGAGTATTAACGGATCGATGGTATCCTGATCTAATTCTTTTTTGAGGTCCTCGATTTCTTCCTTTTCCACTATGCCGCCACTTAAAACAATGCGGGCGAGGTCTTCGATGCGCGATATAATGTCATTGTATCCAGCAAAGAGGGAAGGTGTGATTTCCGGGCGATCGACGGCATACGTGCTCTTGATCCGGCTCCTCCACGCTCCCAAGATCTTCGTCATCGCTTCCGAAACCACAGGTTCTGAGGGAAGCGACGGGAGGCCGAAGGGGACTTCGGGAAACATTTGGGAGGGCGCGCGCGGCCCTAGCAAATTATCACGATTTTTGCTACTCGGAAAAGTCATACCCGCCTATATTTTAAAAAAACAGCAATCAGATGATATTATATAGATAGATTGTGATTATTTAATATCGATTTATTTATGTTATTTATGTTTATAAAAATTTAATTTGTAATCTGAATTTTACAGGCCTTGATCACCTTCACAGTGAAAACTTTCGGTCAGAATTTTGCAGAATGGCTT
>JBAWVE010000052.1:0-11666 GCA_037147435.1 Parachlamydiaceae bacterium | reverse complement strand
TAAAGATTTTTGATTACTTTGTGCTACCCATTTTCGTTCTATTTTGAACCATGCCAAAATGATCACGAGCGATGCATTCGCAAAAGGTCCGTCCTGCTTGACATTATATTGAGCAACTGGGATTGTGTAAAAAAAACAAAAAAGGTCTACTATGCAACTAGAAACATATTTAAAGTGTGTGGGCCTTTTTTTGGTCCGTTTTTTTGGAAGAGGAAAACTTCAGCATAATAAACCAAGGACCTCTATAAAACTAGTGGCTTGTAAATTTTTATTGCTTTTAGGCCTTGTTGGTAATCGCTGTGAACTCTACGGGAGTGCTGTTCAGCCTCCATTAGGTGAAGTACTGGAGACGGCAGTTAAAAATGATACAGTCATGCCAGATTACGATTTAGAATTGCTTTCGCTTGGGGGCGACTATTCTAACGCAATAGAGCTTTTACAACATCTCTCCTATATTCCCAAACATGAGATCCCCAAGTCGTTACTTGTTAAATTATTAGGATCCGCTGATGAGTTAGAGAAAGCATTGAAAGTTCTAGGGTGCTTGGTCGATGTAAAAGACCTCACCATCTCGGTAGGCAGCACATTGCAAGACACTTTCCTAGAAACCTGGAAAGGACACCACGCGGAAAATCTAAGTGAAATTGCAGCGCTTTGTCGCCATTATGATGCCTATTTTCTAACAGACCTCAACAAGACCCTTCCAATATACTTAAAGGGATTACATGATGCACAAAGCCAAGACAATCATGCTGATATAGCCGATTTCTCTCGTCGATTGGCAAAAATCACTCTGGATTTGGGCCCACCTGCTGACGGTCTATTTTATGCGACACAAGCCATCAATGCCTATAGTTTACTGAATCAAAAAAAAACAGATGTGCGCTTACATACTTTAGAAAGTCATATTCTCAAAGGGAGGTATCATGGACTTCTTGGTCATTATGTTGACGCCATTCGGAAGTTTTTGTTCGTCTATACGAAGTATCCTGAAGCTCGCAATCCACAAGACAGCAATGAAATTCAAATCTATAAACACTTGGGGTGGCATTTCAGATTGTTAGCCTTAAAAACACACAACTTTAACGATTTCCAACAAGAAGCTTCTGAGTTGGACCTGCTCTTCTCTAATTTAAAAGTTTTCGACCCTGATCATCCGGGATTAATCCCTATTTATGTGACGGGTAATCTAGAGTGGGTGCCGGATGTTGATGCCAAAGACTACAGTTTAACACCTTTCAAGCTTGCCAAAAGATGCTTTATGAAATCAATGGTGCTTGATCAAACTGTTCATGGATACCAAAATCTGGACACTGCCAATAGCTATAGTCTCTTGGGATGGTTTTATCACGATAAACAAAATTTTTCCTTAGCCATCAAATATTATCAACATTCGATTCTCATCGAAACAAAAATGTATTCATATCCACATCCCGATGTAGCTTTTAGTTATATTCAGTTGGGAATATGTTATGAAAAAGAAGGAATTTTTGTAGAGGCATTAAACGCTTTTGAAAAGGCCTTTCATATTAACGAAGTTTTCTATCCAGAGGGACACCCCACTCTCATTCACAATATGTTGCTCATGGAGCAAGTAATCTTACTACTTGAAAAGCACCAGCCCCATGCTACAAAATAAAAAAAAGAGCATGGTTCAAAATGGAGCGAAAACGGGTAACATGAAGTAATTAGAAGTCCCGCACCCCGCTTCGGGGGTGCAATATGTTTGCAAAATTACCCAGGGCAAGCTTGCGCAGCCCTGGGTAATTTTAAAAAACTAATTGCACCCCCGAAGCGGGGTGCGGGCGAATTTTTCGTAAGATCCAGAAGTGCTACCCGTTTTCGCTCCATTTTGGACCATGCCATATTCCCCTAGAATCTTATAGTAAATATCGTTCCTTGGCCCAGAGCAGACTCAACAGAGATCTGACCGAAGTGTTTGTGAATGATCGTTTGAACAATAGAAAGGCCAAGGCCGGAGCCTCCCAATTTTTTTGAGTGGGCCTTGTTAACGGTATAAAATCGTTCGAAGATATGTTCAAGATCTTCTTTTGGAATTCCAATCCCTTGATCGGCAACGGTGATTTCTATTTGACCATCGACTTTCCGCAACGAAAGATCGATAATTGCTGGCGGCAACGAATATTTTGCCGCATTTTGGATAAGGTTGATAAACGCCAGTTCCATCAAACTCGGATCCATTTGAAGAACAAATTCCTCTTCTGTAGGTACATTAAGGGTGATTTTAGCGTCGGGATAGATATTTTGTACGGTATCGCAGCAAAGCTGAATGATGTCAAACAAGTTACATTCTGTCAAACGCGATAAAGGGATATTTTCGATATCGGAAAGTGTCAGCAGATCGGTGATTAACCCTGTCATCCGATGGCAATTTTTAACGATTTTAGCAGTGATTTCTTCTGTGATGCTTAAAGGTAATTCGGGGTTATCATGCAACATTTCGGCAAAACCACGGATGATTGTGATGGGCGTTTTGAGTTCATGGGAAGCGTTAGCAATAAAGTCTTTTCTCATTTCCAATAGCCTGTAGTGGGATGATTTATCCTGCATCACAAGAATTGCGCCGAGACCGCCCCCGATAGGTGCTGCAACAATATCCAGATAAATTTTTGTATTCCCATGCATGATCATTGACGAGCCAGTACATAGTTTTTTTTCGTTCTGACACGATTGTAGTAAGGCATAACTTTGAGGTTCCTGTGCTTCACTGAAATGGTGCCCACACAGTCCCTTAAGCTCTAAATTCAAGAGATGAATAGCCATGCTGTTGGCATATGTTACCCTCATTTCCCCATCAACGGCTACAACACCTTCCACCAGTGATTCCAAAATTGCTTCTTTTTCATTCCGTTCTGCAGTCAAGTTATCGATGTGCTTTTGGATTTTATTTGACAGGGAGTTCAATGTCATGGCCAGCTGACCAAATTCTCCTTTGGCACTTGCGGGATTAAGGCGGATTGCCGGGACGGTGGTAGATACGCCCTCATCATATGTGTTGGCAGCGGTAATGATTTGCTGAATGGGACTTGTCAAATTGTTGATGATAATCCAGGTTAATGCGCTGAACAAGAGTAGCAAGGAAATAATCAACACCAAAAATGCAATTTCGAAATTATCCGCCAAATCGGAAAAATACTGGTATGGAAATGCAATGCGCACCACATACTTCTTACCATGAAAATTAAATGCCTTGGCAAAATAGGAAAATTTTTGATCCTGAAGCTCAGAAAAATCCTCCGTATACCCGATTCCTTTGGCAAATGCTTCGATCACCTCGGGATGGTCGATCACATGCTCCTGGCTGAAACGGGGACCCATCAGGTTCCTCGCGTGGGAATCATACAAAATTTTCCCTGCATCGCTCACGACACTCACCCTAAAAAATGTCAGGGGCTTTTGCTCTTTCAAACGACGGACAAGTGCCTCGTTGTTTGGTGCTGAAGCAACTTTTGCAATTAATTCATCAGCCCGATCCTCCATCGTTTTGGCCGCAATAGAACTCACAATGCGAGTGACGATGGGAAATGTGGCAGAGGTGAACACTATAAACAACACGGCGTACGTGATAAGAATTTTTTTGCGAAAACTAAACACTATTATAAACCTCTTACTCCGTTAGTTTTAGAAATGGATCTCGTTTCCGGTTGGTGAGATTGTCAAACCCCTCCTCCGTAATGACAATGGTGTCTTCGATCCTAACCCCGCCCACTCCTGGCAAATAGATGCCGGGTTCAATCGTGATTACCATACCGGCAGCAAGAGGAATATCACTAAATGGAACACTATTCTTAAGGGAGGGAAATTCGTGGATATCTAAACCGACGCCATGACCCAAGCTATGGACAAATTGATCACCGTAGCCATGCGATGCAATAAGACCTCTGGCGGCAGCATCAAGGTTTTTCACTAAAGTCCCAGGACGGCACAGCTTCAGGGCAGCCAGTTGAGCCCCTACGACAATCGGGTGAATGACTGCAAGACGCGGATCTGGCTGGCCATAAAAAAGTGTTCGCGTCATGTCTGAATGGTAATGTTTGAAGTTAACGCCAATGTCGATCAGCACGACATCGCCCTGTTTAAGCAGTCCGTTTCCTGCACGATAATGCGGAATCGAACTGTTAGCACCAAAGGCAATGATGGGATCAAAGGCGAGCGATTTGCTGCCCTGTCTCTTCCAAAAGATTTCCAACTCGACGGCACACTCTTTTTCAGATATTCCTTCTCGAAGAAGGGAACACACAAAATCGAAACCCAACGATCCAAGGGCGCCAGCATCAGCCAGCAGATGAATTTCTTCAGCATCCTTGATCGCGCGTTGCTGCTTTAGCGGTGATTCAATAGGCACGAGTTCGATCGTAATCAATACTGCTTTCATGTGTTCGTACGCGCTGTATGAGGTCGCAACACTGTCGAAAGCCAATCGATGAATGGGTGGAACCTGTTTTAGCATCCCTGACAATCCATTCGAATCTAGAAGACGTACGGGAAACGGACTTTTTTTTGTGCATAACTCAAAATAGCGGCTATCAACAAAAAGCACAACCCCATCCCTATGTACCCATAGCGTGCCCGCGCTTAAGTCTAATCCGGTTAAATAAAAAAGATCCGTGTGATCGTCCACAAGAATGGCATCACAACAATTTTTGCAAAGCTGTTGCTGGAGTTTATGCACTCGTTCTTGATACGTCATATTTCTCTTTTTTGGAAAAGTTTTGCGAGCTCATCCCCTGTAATCTGAACAAGAGTGGGCTTACCCGCAGGGCAAATGTAGGGCTGTTGACACATGACTAATTGATTAACCAAGGACTGTCCTTCAACGAGAGACAGAAGCCGCCCCCCTGAAATCGCCGTACGGCTTGCTGCTAACGCAATTTTTTTTGTTTGTTCCTTTGCTACTGTTTGTTGCGCCACAGAGGTATCATGGAATAGACGAGCATCGTGAACAATGTCTGTAATGAGAGAGTCCAGGTTGACATCTCCAAAAATTTGAGGCACAGCATCAATCAAAAATGTGTGTTCCCCAAATTCTTTAATATGAATGCTCATGTCATTAAGATAAGGGAGCGCAAGCCGCAACTCTGCAGATTCCTGTGGAGATAACTCCAGAGTGTGTGGAACTAACAACGTCTGCTGCACAATTTCAGTCGTTGTATCAATCCGGGATAGCTTTTCAAAAATGATCCTGGCATGTGCCTGTCTCTGATCAATCAAAACAAGCCCCCCTTTTCGGGGAAAACGACACCCTTTTTCAATAAAGACATTAGGCGCTGACTCGTCAACAATCAGGTAACGAGGAATGGCAGCAATGACCTTTGGAGGTGTCATCAGCGTCTGCTGCAGAGGCAAGGGTAACTGTTCACTGGAATAGCACATCTCTTTCACAGCCCCCCTTTGTTCTACGTGGAATGATGGGGAATGCCTCGGAGATGAAACCTCAGCAAACACAGGCTGCAAGCCAGGATCAACACGCACTGCAAGGGGCTTAGGTTGAAATTCCCAAGTCCCTGTATTTACCTTGCTGCTTAAACTCTCCTTAATTCCAAAGGCGTGAGCAAAAACTGGACTGATCAAAGAAGGCGAATTCAAAGAAGGCGAATTCAAAGAAGGCGAATTCAAAGAAGGCGAATTTACAGAGACAGCGTTTACAGAAGAAATGGGGGGAGCAAACTCTTTCCTTCCACCTAAAGCTTTTCTGATCGCTCTAACGATCATTTCCTTAATCATCTGTTCCTGCCGTAACCGGACTTCCCGTTTTTGCGGGTGAACATTAACGTCAACCCATTCTCCTGCCAAGGAGAGATGGAGAACAAACACAGGAAAGCGGCCGGAGTCTATTGAGGTAGAAAATCCCTCTTTTACAGCAAAAGATACAAGGGGGGACATAACAGCGCGTTTATTGATAAACAGATACTGTCCTGTGCGATTGTGACGTGTGTAGCCTGGGAGTCCAATAGCACCCCGCACGGAAATTTCGTCGCTTTGTTCATCAACGAATACGGAATTCCCAAAGAAGTCATCACCCAAAACACTGATGATCCGTGCACTCATTTGCTCAGGAAACCCACCCTGTGGCACCGGAGTTGTTTTCAATAAAGTCTTTCCATCGCTGATGAGATGAAATGTTACGGCAGGATGTCCCAAAGCAATCAACGAAACTGTTTTAAAAATTTCATTCGCATCAAAACCAGGGGATTTCAAAAACTTTTTTCTGCCTGGAACGTTAAAGAAAAGTGATTTGACTTCGATCGTCGTACCGGGAGATCGAACTGCGGGCGTGCAACAGAGAAGCTTTCCGCCGTCCACAATAACCATCGTCCCGTCTTTTTTTGCTGCATCCTGGGGGCAGGTAAGGAGGTTAAACTTGGAGATAGATGCAATAGAAGGGATAGCCTCGCCGCGGAATCCCATAGTTAATAGGGTATGCATATCGCTATCATCACGCAGCTTGGAAGTCGCGTGCCTTTCCAAGCACAATAAAGCATCATCCGCATTCATTCCACACCCATTATCGCTGATGCGAATAAGCTGCCTCCCGCCCCCATTGATTTCAATATCGATAACGGAAGCTCCGGCATCCAAAGAGTTTTCGACGAGTTCCTTAACAACGGATGAGGGGTTCTCTATGACCTCTCCAGCAGCAATTTTATTGATTGTATGTTCGCTCAGGACTCTGATTTTTGAAGACATGAAACCTTTAGGATTTAAATATAAAAAATGCAGCCAGGACAAGGAACGCAAAGCCTATAAAATGATTTAGTTTTAATTCCTCATTTAAATAAAAATATGAAAAAAAGCAGAAAACAACCAGCGTAATAATTTCCTGTATGGTTTTTAATTGAACGGTCGAAAATTCGTAACTTCCGATTCGGTTGGCTGGGACTTGGAAGCAATATTCAAAAAATGCAATCCCCCAACTGATTACGATGGCAAGGAAAATCGGGGAACTCCGATATTTCAAATGTCCATACCATGCAAATGTCATAAAAATATTCGATATGGTCAATAAAATGATAGTTAACACAACAACCTCTCTCCTATCCGACCTAACATTAGTTGCGGACCTTGATTATTTTTTGGTCAGAAGTTTACAAGATAGGCAGGATGTAACGGCACTGCGCACACTGATGTTTTATATTTATAAAACAATTGGCGGTTTTATGCACTAAATATTGGCTCATCAGGCAAACGAGTACCTTACCCAGATAAAGAGGGCCTTGATCACCTTCACGAGGAGAGTCTCCGTGAAGGTGATCAAGGTTTAATTTTACATACACAAAACAACACAAACATATTTTAAAAAAACACAAAACTATTCATTGAATTTTATTTGCTATATATGATAAAATTATTATCTATAAATATAACACTTGAATAATTTCAGGGTATTCACAGTTGATTGTTTTTTGCTCTGGCATATTTTAACATGTAAAAATTTAATAGGTGTGTATGAATGATTACGGAAGCAAGAAACCCCGCCTGAATCCTACAGAAAATGATGCCGGTGTTCATGTGGCTATCGCGCCAAAACAACCACAAGCAGAAGCGCAGCCGTACTCATTAATTGCACAAGAACGACTTAATAAACAAGTCGACGTGCCTCGAGGTCAAAAAAGGGAGTTAACTGCCGAAGCAGAATGCAAGAGTAAACCTGTAGAAAAAGTCAGAAAATTGGCTGATAGTGCCCTTTCAGGTATCCCAAAGAAAACCACAAATAAGACACTTCATGAATTAACCAAGCAAGTGATGGAGGGGCATACTGTACTTTTTCAGTCAAAAATATTGCGTAAAACTCCTCCATTGCTTACAGATTTATCGAGCAACGAGGCATGTCACGAATCTCTAATAGAACTACTGTCCGTGCAAAATGAAAATGGGTTCACTATACTTTTTGATCCAAACATTTTTCTAGAGGTACTTCCCTTGCTCACAGATTTATCGCGCAACGAGGCATGTCACGAATCGCTAATAAAACTGCTGTCCATGCAAAATAAAAGTGGGTTCACTATACTTTTTGATCCGAAAGTTTTGCGAGAGATCCTTCCCTTGCTCACGGATTTATCGCGCAACGAGGCATGTCACGAATCGCTACTGAAGCTGCTGTCCATGGGAGATAAAGATGGGCTTGTCATGTTTTTTTATTCAACAGTATTTTCAATTGTTCTTCCTCTGCTTACAGATTTATCTCACAACATGGCTTGTCACGAATTGTTAATAAAACTGCTTTCCGTGCACAATGAAAATGGATTTACTATACTTTTTAATCCGAAAATGTTTCGAGAGGTCCTTCCCTTGCTAACAGATGTATCGCGCAACGAGGCATGTCACGAATCGCTAATAAAACTGTTTTCCATGCAAGATGAAAATAGGTTCACTATACTGTTTGATCTGAACATCTTTTCTATTACGTTTCCTTTGTTCGTGAATTTATCTAAGAATGAGACATGCCAGGAATCGCTTATAAAACTGTTTTCCGCGCAAAATAAAGATGGATGCACAGTATTTTTTATTCTAGATACATTTCGTGAGATACTTCCCTTGCTCAAGGATTTATCTCACAACGAGGCATGCCACGAATCGTTAATAAAACTGTTTTCCGCGCAAAATAAAAATGGGTGCACAATACTTTTTATTATAGAGATATTTCATGAGGTACTTCCCTTGCTCACAGATTTATCTCACAACGAGGCGTGTCACAAATCGTTAATAAAACTGCTTTCAGTGAGATGCGAAGATGGGAGTACCGTAATTTCTGGTCCAACAAAATGTCTAACCGCCCTTCCCCTGCTCAAGGATTTAGCTCGCAACAGAGCTTGTCATGAATCGCTAATACAACTGCTTTCCATGCAACAGAAAGATGGGCGTACCATGCTTTTCTTTTCACCAACAGTTTCAATGGTTCTTCCCTTGCTCACGGATTTAGCTTGTAACGAGGCATGTCACGAATCCTTAATAAAACTGCTTTCCATACAATATAAAGATGGGCGTACCATACTTTTTAATGCGGATATATTTCAAAATATTCTTCCCTTGCTCACGGATTTAGCTCGCAACAAGGCTTGTCATGAATCGCTAATAAAACTGCTTTCTGTGCAAAATAAAGATGGGCGTACCGTGCTTTTTTATTCACCAACATTTTCCACTGTTCTTCCCTTGCTCACGGATTTAGTTCGCAACGAGGCATGTCATGAATCGCTAATACAACTGCTTTCTGTGCAAAATAAAGATGGGTGCAGTATACTTTTTCATTCACCAACATTTTCCACTATTCTTCCCTTGCTCACTGATTTAGCTCGCAACGAGGCATGTCACGAATCGCTAATAAAACTGTTTTCCCTGCAAATTAAAAATGGGTGCAGTATACTTTTTCATCCAATAACATTTCGTATTGCTCTTCCCCTGCTCATGGATTTAGTTCGCAACGCGGCATGTCACGAATCGCTAATAAAACTGTTTTCCCTGCAAAATAAAGAGCTACTTATTCTATTCTATGATAAATCTGTTTTTAAAAATGCGATTCCTTTATTAAAATATTTATATGATTCTGAAAAACATGAAAATCTTTTATTGTTAGTAAAGATATTAACAATACAGGCCCAAGATAAATTTTGTATCCTTTGTGACTCAAAGACTAGTGGATTTCTTGTCACTTGCTTGAACAAATTATCTGAAAATGAAAACAGCCGACATTTTCTTTTAGAATTGTTGACCCTCAAAAACAAATATGGAAACACTCTGCTTCATAATCGTAATTTTTTCGAAAAATCTGCATTGTTGATAAATAAATTGGATATAGATTTAACGTTACTCACTAATGATTTTGGCCTTACCCCGTTATACGAAATATCTAAAAAATGGGTGACAGACATAAAAACATCAAGTAAATTTTCTATTCCAATTTCAGAGGAGGAATTTAGAGACAAAGTAACACAGCTGAAAGAGTGGGTTAGTTCTGCATGGGCTCTCTTGCATTTCGGAGAAGGGGCTGGCGAAATCAACCCATTATTTCTTGAAATTAATGGGATTGTTAGAACTCCTGAAGAAATCCTGCTGACATTAGTTAACGGACAGGATGGCATGCTAGACAAGATCGGAACAAAAGAGGCTTGGCTTGGGACTCCCCCAGAAACGGATCTAGCAGGACTACATCGATTTTACTCGGAAATGCTCATTAACTTTGAGTCCATCATGAATCAGCTAAAAGAAAAGAAAAACCCTGTGGAGACTGCTGGGACTTTATGCCATATAGCCTCAGTAAAGATGGAGGGGCGATGCTGTGCAGCTTATCAATCAGAAATCAGACAAAAAGAAATGGTGTTGTCCGGCAATGCTGGATCTCTTGATGATATAATCAAAAATGCTGCGACATCTGCGCTAATGGCTGTCATAGAAATTTGTATGAGCGAACATAAGACGAAAGGTGATGTCCATATTTTGAACTCCTTTATGTATGCTTGCGGGTTGGTGCCCACCCCAGATTTAATTTCAAATTTGACAATTGAAGATGCCCAGAAAATAATTTTAGACATGTTTGATTTAGGCTTGTTTATGACTAGCTTTAAAGAATCGGTAGGAGAAGAGGCCGGTTTTTATTTAAAATGGAAGACGCCATCAGATTTTGACATCCGACTAGCTTTAGGGGATGGGAAGTCTATAAGCTATAACGAACAGAAGGCCAAGCTTGACAAGGAAGAAGAGTTAGTGGTCGGTAAGGCTAAAACAGACCTCAGCGCTCTTCTACACAGAGAAGATGTGGACAATTTATTTGAAGCATTGATTGAGTTGCCTGGAATAGCGCTTAAAGTAATCCTAGAGGATTATAAAATCCTCCCGACTGAGGGTGTTGAAGCGGCAGTTTTTGCCTATGGTAGAAATTTAGTAAGAGGCAATCCTAAGTTTGATGATGTCGATTTAACACAGCTGATTGGAGATACAAAAGCCCCTTTCAAAGCCGATTTCGATTCCCGTTTGACATCATTGTGTCAAGCTAGGTTTCCGCAGCAAGGTTTAACTCCCGCCATGCAGATGACAGTCGCGAAAACCAGGGGCGAATTTAAAAATATCGTAGAAACGGTTAGAGGAATGGTTTTAGCTGCCAGAGCTTTTGAACAAGTCATGGTGCGCCGAAATCTAGACGATCCGAAAAAACATTGGCAGATTGATGATTTGGAAATACGTTGGAAGATCCTGGAAATTCTGTTGGAATACAAGATTGGTCTTGTACGAATTGCTGATAGCCTTCCTAAAATTGATACGATGAATCCTGAGACGGATGAACTGGAAAAAATGGATGTTTTCAAATATTTCAGTTTTGATTCCAATTCAGTTGGTCTCCCCTCATACGCCCTTGAGGAATCCCGTCGACTCGAATACAATCACGAATGGTTAGGAGATTCCAAGAAAGAACTGCAAAAGATTTTGGAGATTAACAACATCATTCAATACAATGAAGCTTTGTCGATGTCCTAGTTGATGCGACCACCCTTGCTACCTTGATTTTTGAACGCGAAGGACGCGAAGCAAGCGAAGAAAAACGCAAAGATTTTTCTGTAAGGTCAAGATCTGTCTTCAACAAGGCTGTTTTTGACTAAAACCCATATTTACCAGCAAAATGGCTCTGGTAGCTTGTGAGTGAATTTGGGGTGTTT
>JBAWVE010000051.1:0-11757 GCA_037147435.1 Parachlamydiaceae bacterium | reverse complement strand
GCGAATTATTCCTAAAATTTAGAAAGCTATAATCACCTGAACGAAGAGGATTTTCAGTCAAAAAAATAAAATAACAGGATTGGCAGGATGGGTAGGATAAGCTTTAGCGTGTCCCGGAGGGACTAGCAAAGCCTGGGAACAAAAGAAAAAGAATCGAGCCCCGGAGGGCCGACACAAAACCACAGCTAAAAACATGTAAAGTATTTGGTTGATAGTTATGGGTAACGACAAGGTTTTAACCCGTGCTCGGAATCACAGTACTAAAAGAAAGTTGCCGTTTAGTCTGTAATGCGCAATACTCGGCACAATAAACTAAAACTAACGACAGGAAAAAACCATGAAAGATTTTCGCAAATTATTCTTTTTGACGCTGGCTTCTTGCACCCTTTTTTCAACATCTCAGGTGTTAGGGGTGCTCCCCCCTCTTTATTCAACCCTGAACCACTACAAGGTTCTGCTTACCAGCCCGCAATTGACCGAAAAGCTCGATTCCGGCGAGTTGATTGAAGACATTAAACTGCAAGACAACAGCTTTTTAATCACGACGTCTAAACACACCCTGCAAGTTGATGTCGAATATGACCACCAGCCCATGCCCGGTCCTGCCCGCTTTCATCTCATCTTCCATAATGTTGTTCCTCTTAAGCACAATGAAGAATTAGATCACATGAAAGAGCAGCCTGTAGACATCCAACCTGAAGCCATTCAGCATGAAGATGCCCAGAAAGGCTAAGAAAAATCGGCCTTGATCACCTTTCGGTCAGAATTTTACAGGGTAACCTAAAGGTAAGCGAACATGGTTTTGTGTCGGTTAAAATATTAGATTGATAGATGTGGGTAACGACAAGCTCTATGAGCACTCACTAATCTATTGACTTATATTTAATTGTACGATAGGATGCTTTTAAATTATTGATACCAAAAACTTTAAAAAAGGTTTTATAATGAATTCCTTAGTAATAGATAAACAAAGCTTTTTGCCAAATCAATCCACTCAACCCATTGAGATTTATTCAGACAAAGTACCTGATCTTAAAATTTCATCCAGTATTTTAAATGAAATGGGGATTATTGGTGAATCGGTGTTTCTTAAACAAGTAAGAAAGTTAGAAGTAGCCTCCGCAACCCCTTCATTTAAATACAAAGTGCTTACCTTAGAGACAACTGTTCAACAATTAGAAATCGCCCAAAAAAATAAGACCAAAGATAGAATAATCGCTTTTCTTAAGGCAGCCCTGTACGTTACCGTTGTTGTTGCTGGCGTGTTAGGCACTATGGCATTGGCAGCCACAGGTAATCCCGCTGCGATTGGTTTGGGATTCGTTACATTTATAGCTTGTTATGCGTTGAATGCGTGGTATACATGTGAGTTTCAAGAGGGCCGGCTTATGAATTCAAGTAACAATGGCGCGGAGCTCACCCTTGGCATGCTTGTTTCACCGTTTTTCCCATTGTGGGATGCTTTTACAAAGATTAGAAATTTAGAACTTTGTGTCAAATCTCAGAAAAAAGAGATAGCAGAGAAATTTTCTCAAGGAGTCGAGTTTTTTGCTAATACAGATCATTCCGAATTCCTTAATGCTTTAGATGAACAAACAAAAAAACTTGCGAAGCAGATCAGTGAATTGGAAGCGCTCTCTCCAGCACTTTTGAGTGAGCTCAATTCAACACATGAAAGCCTAAAGCTCAAAAAAGCCACATATGAGAAGGTCGCACAAGACTTGAAAGCTAACATAGACTTCTATAAACAAACAGTATTATCATATGAATTTTGAAGTCAGACATAACCGCCCCCCAACTTCTTCGCTCCCTCCTCAAAGGGTACTAGCAACACCAGCACCTTCTGTGTCTGCTAATATAATTACAGAAGTTAGCGCACAACGCCTTCAGCAAACCACCCCTTCCGAAAATGCTGGAAATCGAGAGAACTACCTTCAAAAAGTGTGGCGTGTTGTGGGAAGCGCGCTTTCTCGGGAAACCTTAGCTGAGTCCGTCTATTTTACCTGTTACGGAATGCATGAGGAATATTTCGCGGAATGGATTAACGACCCAGCTGTCATGGCTTGGCATTATGATCCTTCAGTGGATCCGGAAGAAACAGCAAATCGCGAAGACGCAGTCGCAGAAATAAAAGCCCAATTAGCACGACGTTTTCACCGTCTTGATTTCCTGCAATTGAAAACAAGCATCCTACCTCCGATAGGCTGCCTTAAAGGTTATATGGGGCGTGTGGAATGGATCCACGACCCTTCAGTTATCGACTGGTTAAATGACCCGGCTATTCTGCGGAATACAGCAATTAAGCGGCGTCTGGCCATCTCTGAACTTGAACAGATGTCGAAAAAAAATACCGATACGATGTCTCTCAGTACCGTCAATGCCTTATTTTTTCCGGTTACTTTCCGATTACCCCCATTAGATTATCTTAAGCATTTGTTCCCGCATTGCAGTTGGACTTACTACAGCGAAGTCCTCGATTGGGCCCTAGACACTACTGTCAACATGAGCGAGGCTTCTGCTCGAAAACAGGCGCTTTCGCAAATTGTGCGCGTGTGGATCAGTGGTGACACCACCATAGATTTATCCTATCTAGGCCTAAGCCAACTCCCTCCCCTAAATGACCTAAAGGATCAGCTAACACATCTCAATCTCACTTGCAATTGCTTAACGACTCTACCTGCAAATATCGGAGATCTTACAGAGCTTACCCATCTCAATCTCTCTAGCAATCAACTACTTACTCTTCCCTCAGAAATCAATCTTCTGTGGAATTTGGAAGTCCTTACATTGAATGGCAATGTTAATTTATCCGCCTTACCTCCCAATTTAGATAAGCTTCCACTTCGTCGATTAGAAGCATACAGGACAAAAATTAGTGATATCTCCATTCAGACCCTTTTGAAGATTCTTGCACAATCGCCCGCTCATACTCCATTCGGAAAGTTATTAAGAAAGTGGTGTTCTTATGCTAAAAGACCTTTTGATCTGTTAGGCATTCATTCTTTTACGGATCCGGAAAAGAAATCCATTGGGGAATGGCTTGAAGGTTTGGAGCGAACACAGGATTTTAAAAAAAACAAGTTGATGTTTGCTCGGACTATATGCCAGATGCTGGAAACTGTTATCAACAATGTCGAATTTAAACAGGCATTTTTAGCCCAGCTTTCAGCAAATAATGAAAACTGCGGAGATAGACGGTCGATGGGGATCAATGAACTCTATACCGCGTGGATCATGCACACCCTTCCAAAAAAGACTCCGCTTAAGGAACGCCTTAAACTCATCGCCGGCGTTGCTAAAACATTTGTGCTTCGAGAAGCTCTAGCCCATTGGATCAGCAAAAAAGAAAAAAAACTAGGCTCACCAATTGCAGAGAGCACCGAGATTTATCTGTATTACGAACAAGCGTTACGGAAGCAGTTGGGCCTGACTACTCTCACCCAGACAATGGCCTATGAAGTGATTGGCAAATACCGGTTGATCAGCAAGCGGAGCCTGGCCAATAAAGTAAACGAATGCTATCTGGATAAAATGATTTCTCTCCCTGTTTTTAAGGAACTTGTCGAGGCAGATCCTATCTTTATTGGGATGTGGGCCCCCCAAGATGAAAAAGCCTATTCCAAATTAGAAATAGTGGATGAACAGCTTCAAAATGGTCAAGTGAACGAATACCACTACAAGCTAACCACAGACAAAATTTTGAAACAACGCGAGCAAGACAAAATCATCGTGATAAAAAAATGGTTGGGGAAGCACGGATTTCACCCTAGACAAGTAACCTTTTGGGATGCTCTCTGGGGCTCCTGATCATTTAATCTATTTCTTTCCTGTCCCAAAGGTGTCGTCAACACTCCCGATTGCCCTGGTATTCGGATTAGCCACTAGTCATCCGACAGGTAAGTCTTGAGAATAAGATCTTTGAACCACTGGATTTCAAGGCAGGTGTTGTGTGGAGCTGAGGGGTTCTCAAGCTTCTCAGCCAACTCTTGGTACGAGGGGGTAGGCCTCATGACGAAAACACCTTGACGACTCAAAGCTTCCAACACACACTTTCCAAAGAGTTTACCGAAATAGCCATAGCGAAAAAAACGATCTTTGGCGAAGCTAGTCTGATGGGCATCACCATCTTCTCCCTGCACGGTCCAGTTTTCACTGAATCCTCGACGCACCATCTCGTTTTTCCATCGCGCAAATGGGGGGTCCATCTGATCATAATCCGGCGATTTAAAAAACTGTTTTGTTAAGTTGAATGTAATTTTTTGACTCATGAGCTCTAATACGTGCGCTGCATCTAAAATATGTGCATCCGAGTAAAAGTATTCAACTTTCTTCAAGTGAGTAGGTAAAGCATCAGTCTCTTTTGGATCGAGTTTGCAAGTCACTCCCCCCATGTCCCGATAAAGGAATGAAATTTTTAAATCATGCGGATTAGCTGTATCAATCACAAGCAATACATTTTGGCCATGCAATTCAAGGGAAACGTCTTTCGTGTAAAGCATCTCAATGAAAATATCTGCTAGCGGTGCCAACAAAAAGTCCACAACAAACTGTGTAGGTGATTTTTGGCTTTGACGAATCAGAAGATCCAATAACTCCCTGTTTTTCCCTCCGAAAAGCGCAAACAAGGGAATGACATGTTCTTTAGAATCAGGATTCAACAAACACTCTGGTATAACCCTATGAATCATACCAGCGCCCTTTAATCCTACCTCTTTAAGCGCAAATGACCAATCTTCTTTCATTACGGCAAAACCAGGTATCGACTCTTTAGACAACTTATCTTGAATCACTGCCGTCGCGGCAACACTTCCCGCACACTCCTTCCAGGACAAAATCCTGGACACATCGCCAATAACATCATCCACACTGACTTTAACCATGGCGTATTCGGGTTGAGAGGTTCGAGAGGGAATAGCAATCAACAACGTTCGAAAGGAGCTGAGTGCCAAAGCCGGAATGACGACACGAGAAATATGATATCTCGCCATTAGGTCCGCAAAAAGTCGTTCCGATTTGGGATGAACTAAAAGCAAAATCTCCCGCTCCCCATTTGCCATCCTCCGGATCAACGGACTAGCTTCGGAAAATTCCTGAATGGAAAATATCTGCCCTTCTGCCTCAGGAATCCAAAATCCTTGCACGTTGAAAGGCTCGAACTTTTGTGGATGGTAGATGTCGTCTTTTGCCTCGTAGTGATGACCATAGCCACCTAACAATTCCCCTGATTCACCAAGTACCCTTCGCGTTTCCGCAAACATTGAAAGCCTCGACTTTTCTCCACACAAAAAAGTAAGCAATGGATCGGGTAGAAAACGGAAAGGAGCAAATTGGGGCTCCTCAACTAGTCGTGCCTTCAGCATAGCTCTTTCAAATGCAAAAAGCCGATCTGCTGTCGCAGGTTTATCAAATGATTGATCAGCAGCTGTCAACCCAGGCACCAAAGTTCGGTATCCTACGTAAGCTTGATCAACATTCATTTGAACACCTGGCGAAACCATAAGTTACCTACGAAGTACTTGGTAAAAAAGTCGGTAGAGTGGACACCACGGCTTGACCTAAACTACGTAACGCTGACACAGGAGCAGCGGCAGCAGCAGCAGCAGCCGGTCGTGCGACGGCGGCAGCAGCAACAGGAGCCGGTCGTGCGACGGCGGCAGCAGCAGCAGCCGGTCGTGCGACGGCGGCAGCAACAGGAGCCGGTCGTGCGACGGCGGCAGCAGCAGCAGCCGGTCGTGCGACGGCGGCAGCAGCAAATACAGGCACCGCAGGGAGTGCGACAGGTGCTTGAGCCCCAACTTGAAAGTTAAATTCAGGGCCTAAATTTGTTTTTGTAAACAGGATATTTTCACGCAATAAATGCGGCACCAAATATTGGGGAAGATCTTGTTGGAAGAAGGCGTACTGCCACTTCAACGCGGGATCACCATTGACACGATATTTTCTATCAAGTTCTTGCCGTGTTCCCGGAAACCCCAAGGTTTCGAGGAATTTATACATCTCATCATGTGCGCCTTCTTCATTCAGCCTCCAAAATTCATCCCCAAAAAATGCACAGGTCTGGTGATAAATGTAAAGGTGAGTGTACTGCTCAAAGAAGTGGCGCAAAATATTTACAGCTTTAGGTGATAATTGCGCATAGATTTGGCCTGAAGAGTCACCCAAGAAGCGTAAGGCTTCATCCTTAAACTGAACATCCATAGAACTTTCATAACTTTGCCCGCAAGCTCTCTGGAAGGCAGATTCCATACAGTTTTGTTTAAATTGATTAATATTATCGTGAAATTTATCCCCTACACTCAAGGTCAGTGTTTGCAGAATGCGTTGCATTCGGCCGGCTAAACCTGTCCCACATCCCACCGACATTTCATCGCCAACAGTCGCCGCCATAGCGCTCAATGAATCCTCAAAAGATCTGTCAATTACTTTGGAATCAACCGAATAAGCAATAAGGGCCACATACTTTTCCAACTCCTCGACCGACTGATCTACAGTGGGACGTCCGGAGTAAAAAATACGTCCAGTTGTAGGATCAACGCCACGTGGATCCAATAGATGGTAGCGATTTAATCGATTAAGAAACTCTGTTTCCAAACTCTTGACAGCAAGATTATAGTCGGGTTTTAGAGCAGTGATTTTCTTATACATTGGGCTATTCGTGAGAGCAGCAAAAAGTTTTTTTACATTTTTATGACGCTGTCTTCCTTCATACATTGTCGTTGGTTGCCCATCATAAAGCGCGCTAATTTGGACAGTGGTCGGTTCGTATTTCGGCACCCTGCGCTGGAATGAAACTCCTGTGCAATGCGTCAACAGTCCAACGCAAAGATCCAAGCTTCTGCCCTCAAGAAGATCAAGACTTGGAGAGGCCACAAGTAGATCGCGCATTTTCATGTATGAATACTGAGGTGGACGAGGATGCTGACCTAATACTGTCTTGGAGATATCATTCAGGATACCCAGTTTGTATGTTTGCAGAGTTTCCAGTTCATTACTGATTCCGTAAACGTCTTTCAATACTGTGATTCCAGCCTGCAAAGTCGCCGCGCCCGTGAATTCCCTGATTAACTGTTGAAACTTCAGTAATTTGTTGAGTCGGGGGCAAATTTGCATCACTTGCCTGACGTTCAAATTCGTTCTGTAAGGATCGTTATGAAGAAATTCTTTAGGTAGCTGATTGCCACCTATCATCTCTTCCAGCCTGAACATCTCTTCAATTCTTTTTTTAAGATCGTCTCTTTCTGGATGCTCTTTCAGATATAATGATGTTGTATTGACTAATAAACAGATAAGAGGCTTACCCTCAGGTGTTTCAGCTATTACTCTCAACCGGTCTATGACTGCAGGAGTCATTTTTATTGGATTTTTTAATACTTCTGAAAGTGGTTTTTGTCCCATAGACACATACTTGTCGACAGCATTCACATCACCAAGCAAGGCACCAACAATTTGCTTGAAATCATCAGTCCAACGCAAAACTTCAGTTAAATAATTGTCCAGTGTCCTTAGGTTTTCCTGATTTAAATCAAAAACCATTCTTCCATCATAGTCACCTGTTACAAGCCCCCTGGCACCTAATAGGTCATGGATCGCGTAGCCCATTAACAGGTTCGGCGACGCTATGAGTTGAAAGCGACCATCACCAAGATTCCGTACGGTAATTTTATACAATACCTTCAAGTTCTCCGGCACATACGCAAAGTCAATAAGGGCTGAAAGTCGTGTGTGCACTGTCTTGACCAATTCCTTTTGGACTTCACACTCTTGACGGAATTGTTCGATCTCCTGCGGGGAGCATCGAGCGAGATCAACACGTGGTAAACAAAATGATATAAAGGCGTTTTTCTCAGCAGCAATAATAGGTGCTGCCGAATTTTGAGTCTCAGTATTGATGAGTTGCCAGATCAGAGGATCCCCTTCGGCATCATTTTCAAACTCCCAGTTATTTTCTTCATAAAATTGAAGTAATGCAGCTTTTTTCGCTTCGATTTCAGATTTTATCACTCGTTTTTCCGGGCTGAGAGGATCTACAACCAATTTATAGGCAATGCTGGAAGTGACGATTTCTCTAATAATTCTTCTTACGTTTTCACCGGTGCCGGGTCCAGGAGGTAAGCTCCTCAATATAATATCGGTAATCCTTGCCGTATGTACCTCTATCTGCTGAACCCTGCCATCAGTGAAATCCATTGAGGGAGGTACCAGTTGGCGTGCTTCTAATTCAAGCGTAGGATTTACCTGGACAGAAGGAACGACCGTTACTTGTGCAGACTGCATAGCGGCCATTCTTTCCATCTCGGGATCAGCATCCAACATTCTATAGGCTTCTTCACATTGGTTTTGCGCTAAACGCAAAGCAACATCCGCGTAAAAGATTTCACGATCCTGAGGTAAAACTATTTGCCTTGCTCGAAATTCATTGTGGAGAGCTCTAATATAAACATCCGGATTGGTTCCGGTAATGGTATCTGATGCCAGTTGTTTAAATTTTTTGACAATTCTAGAACACATTCCAGCATCTACATTGACTACTTCGAATCGGTTCTCGTGATTTACAGTAAGTTGTTGATTTTGCTGATGTTGAATCAAATCTCTCACCACACCGTAAGCGTTTTGATTGGCCCTATATACTGCTGATGCTGCTGGATCCATGCGACAACCTCAAATTTATGTTTTCATCTACTTGACATATTTTAATAAAGAAAAATAATCTACACAAATATATAATAAAACACAACAAATAAAACTAACCAATCAAATATATTTATCAATGAGAGTGATCTTAGCTCGAAATCTAACCGGATTTTTCGGCCATAGCCTGTAAATATTCCACTTTTAATTGCTGCAATTGTCTCTTGCATCCCTATTCGTCAGACTGATATAAGAAAGAATCAATTGCACTATCCATAAAAACGGAGAAATTACATGGCAAAAGAGATTCTTTCAAAACGGAAATCCATCGCAATTTCCAACGGATTATTCCTGATTGGTATCGGCATCCTGTACTACACAGAGACATGGTGGCCAGGAATCCTGCTAGTGTTGTGGCTCACGCTGGCTGCCAGACAGTATCTCTCCGGACGAAAATACGACTTCGCGATCACTTCAGTCATTTTAATCGGATTGTTTCTAATCACATTTTTTAAGATCCAATCAGCCATGCTCATTCCCGTCCTATTCGTTACTGGAGGGATCTACATCATTTTTCGTGAATATTTCTTTGCCGGTGAACCCGATGGTGAAGATAAATCTCAGGAAATGAAAGATGACATTGAAAAATGAAGATCTTTTAGGAAAACTCATACACATCGCGACAATTTTTTCTACCCATGGACAATGGATCTATGTCTTTCTTAGAAAAAATAAAGATGGACACTTCGTCTGGTATCAACAGGAAAAAGACCAGGAAATTGAGTCTTCTGTATCGGGACCGACAGTCGAAGAGGCCATGCGCCTGGCCGCTCGATATTGGAAGGCAAATGCCTTCTGTACAGTCATCTGCGGCTTCCGATACACCCTTCCAGAAAGGGATGAACATGGAATTAATGCCCTCTTTCACCAGATGGCCGCGTCTTACAGTTCCATGAATGGCGTCTATTACGATGAAGAGCTCGGAAATAACTGCTTTGTACAAAATGCCTCCGATCAGGCATATAGGTTATGGCAATCTTTAAAAAGTTCCTGAATCATGATGAGTTGAAAAACTCCATACACAGAAATACCATCGCTTCATGAAAGCAGAAATCACGTGTCCTCACTGTCATAAACATTTTGTCATCGCTGACTCCTCCGTCGCAAAAGAAGACATCAACTACTGTCCATTCTGCCGCCATTCTCTCCATCCAGAGAAAATGACAACGCTGCACATGGAACATACAAAAGAAGCTTTTTCCACCCATTCGTCAGCTGTCTCATTCCTTCAAGAACACGTTCCAGAGACAGAACAAATCCTCTTTGCCATCGGCCCTTACCAGGTACTACAGAGGATCGGCAAGGGTGGGATGGGAGAGGTCTTTCTTGCCTACGACACAACGTGCGGAAGACGGCTTGCTCTAAAACAAATTCGGGCGGACCTCATTGAGCACAAACATCTGCATAACCGATTTCTTAAAGAAGCGCGGATTACAAGCCAGCTGACGCACCCCGCAATTATTCCGATCTATTCCATCCATACCGACACTGACCTAACCTACTACACGATGCCCTACATCGAAGGAAAGACCCTCAAATTGTTGCTGCGAGAGGCGCGTCAGCAGGAACAGAATGGGGAGAAAATGGACCATGTGGCTGAATCCATTCCAGCCCTGACCCGGATTTTTCTAAGCATTTGTCAGGCGGTGGCTTACGCACACTCCAAAGATGTGTTGCATCGCGATTTAAAACCGGAGAACATCATCGTGGGTCAGTATGGCCAAATCGTCATTCTCGATTGGGGTCTGGCTAAAATGCTGCGGCCATTGACAACACACCCAGTTCAAACCGATTTTACTGATGAAGAGTCTCTCGAAGAAGACCCCTCGCTCAACCATTTAACCCATATAGGCCGGGTTGTAGGGACGGTGTCGTATATGGCTCCAGAGCGCGCTCTGGGCATGCCGGCAAATTGTCAGACGGATATTTATTCCCTTGGGATCATCCTCTACCAGATGCTCACTTTAAGACACCCTTTCCACCGGCCCTCCCTGAAAGCATTTCGAAAAAATGTCCACAAAGAACGACTGGTTGATCCGATAGAAGTTGCCCCCTACCGCGACATTCCCCGCTCCCTTTCCCTTGTTGTCATGAAATGTCTGGCGCCTGATGCAGACCACCGGTACCAGAGCGTTGATCAGCTCATCCATGAACTTGAAAACTACATCGAAGGTAGGTCTGAATGGTTCCAGATCGCCCAGTTGGACATCCACAAAAAAAGCGATTGGGAATTCCAAGAAAACGTATTCATTGCGGAACACGTGGCCCTCATCCGTGAAGCCGACCCTGCTAATTGGGTCAACCTGATGATTTCAAAAGACTCGTTTCAAGAGACAATAAAGATCGATGTTAAAATCAAGATCGGAGAAAAATGCCACGGCGTTGGTCTGCTGTTAAATATCCCTGAGGCGGCCGAAAGACACCATATCAATGATGGCTATTGCCTGTGGCTTGGCACAGAAAGCACACGATCAACGAAATTGTTGCGGTCAATGGTCGAAGTCATTAGCTCTCCTGATTGCTTCCTGACATGCAGCAAGTGGCACCTTGTCAGGATCGAAAAAGTGGAAAATAAGATCCATGTCTACCTGGATAACGTCTTGCAGTTTTCGTACATCAGCCACATCCCTCTGGCCGGAACGCATGTTGGCTTGCTTGTGCGGGATGCCGACTACTCAATCAAGGATTTTTGCGTCTCTGTAGGAAGCCATAACGTCACTGTCAACTGCCTGGCTGTGCCTGATGCCTTTTTAGCCCACAACGATTACGCCACGGCTCTGACCGAATACCGCCGCATTGGCTACTCATTTCCCGGAAGGGCTGAGGGGCGGGAAGCCATGTTTCGCGCAGGAATTACTTTATTAGAACAAGCGAACAATACCCTCGATACAGGGCAAAAAGAACACATTTACGATCTTGCCCGAGAGGAATTTCATAAGCTGCATAACACCCCCGGGGCACCCCTCGAGTATCTGGGAAAAGCGCTTGTTTACCAGTCGATCGGCGACTTTGAGGAAGAAGCAAAATGCTTTGGACTTGCCTACAGAAGATATCCCAAACACCCCTTAT
>JBAWVE010000050.1:0-11917 GCA_037147435.1 Parachlamydiaceae bacterium | reverse complement strand
AGAGCGGAAAACTTCCAACTGCACCAGCCGTTTAGAACTGGTGGCGCCTTCAATAAACAGCTCAGATGCCGTAACGGGAAATGGCGATTCTTCGATCGATGGAAGATCCCGCATGTCAAATCGTTGTATTGGAAGTCTGGTGACCAGTGTGGTGCCTAGCCTGACAGCATTTCTTTGGCATATACCGGAAAAATACGGATGCAGTTCATTGTGCATCAGGACACAACGCTGCAGCGGACGCACGAGATACTCTTGTGTCCAGTGTTTGGCATCTACACCCTCTCTAGCAGATAGTCTTTCAGGAAACCAGTCAGGATTCAACGCAACAGCCGAAAGCAAAAGATTCCTTAATTGCTGTTCCTTGGATGACTTCTCTGCGTGGGTTATCAACGCGTTATGAATCAGGACGATCAACCGCTCTTTACAGTAAAACCGGCTGAAGAATCCGGGTTCCTGACCGTAAAGTCCATATGTGAACTTGCGCAGCTCTTCCCATGAGCGACTTTCCAATTTTCTGGCCTGTAAAAACCGGTATTTCTCATCAAAAAGGTCACCTCGAGCTCTTTTTTGCTCCAAGGCCGAAATTAAGACGTCTTCTTGAAGATCGGCAAAGTGTAGAACGTTCGAGCCTCCCTGCGGATAAATAGTAGCCTCAAATTCTCTCATCAACGACAGGTCCTCTGTTAGTGGAACAGCTAAAGCATTCATGCGGTGGAGGATGATGTGTTGCGCTGGATAGGCAAGCGGATTAAGGAATTGAGCTGTTTCTCTAATCATCAATCGTTCTTCATCTTCAGATAATGTCAGGGGCTGCATTCTGTCCAGTTTTCGCAGATAGTACTCATACAGGTTGATTATTTTTTTGGGATTGTCCAGATGCTGTCTTTTCTTTGTTCTATCGGAATAATTCTTTAGCAGCTCGGCAGCCGCTTTCAATTGAATCGCCGGGATCTGTGAAGACCCTCGGACGTTTGTTTCTTTAAAATTCATTATCATTACAAGGATAGCTTCACTTGCCTGATCTAAAGGCTTCGTCTCAAATACCACCGAATTGAGTAATCCATAACTCATGGAAGCTTTGCCCTCAGTCAAATAAAGATAGGCCAAATGCAGTTTGTCCCGATTGCCATGCGGGACGACGATGTTAGAGGCTGTGTCCACTTCAAAGAGAGAAAAGTGCATTGTCGGCCCACTAATGTCTTGCTTAGGCAATGGGACCACAATTCGTTTTTCACCGTGGGCATTAGCTAAAAGAAGATGACCAGTTAACGATGGCAACTCATGGACTATCTGTCCTGTTGCTAAATGATATTCTGGAAACTGTTCACACATTGCCCGGAAGTCCCCGTCATCCTCCCGCATTTGAAACTTAAGTCCAAAGCGGGGAAATGCAATCGAGTCAACTTGACCTGTTTCACTGTGGGTGAGGATGATCGTCCGTTCTGGAGCTTCGAACTGATTCAACAACATTCCCAAAGAGGAGCCTTTTGCTGGCATAGTGACAACATAAGGCGTTGCCTTGTTAGAGGTGTCTAACAGATGCAGTGTCTGATCGACAACAGCGTAAAGAGCCTTGCCCGTCCTCTTATCTGTCAGGATATGGGATGGAGGCATGGGGGAAGTCTCCTCAGGTGCCGAACTCCCCCAGATCTGTGTATTTTCACTAAAAATCGGGGATTGCAGATTAGGTTTGCTCTGATCCTGATCCAATTGATACCACGTGCCGTCAAACTGTGACTCAATGACTAAATCTTTCGATTGTGAAAGCATCACACGATATTGCCTCCCCTGCGGACCTACTAAATAGGTCATAGCGACATTATCAACGACTTTTCTGGTTCCAACGGCATTGTTTTTATCTCCAAAATGCGCGATAAAATCGGGGTGTTTCGTGATCTCTTCATCAACGCACATCACCCACCTACCCGCAACTTTTAGTGTTCCATCCAGCACATTAATTTCTACATCATGCTCTTCATTGTAATAAACTATCGGGTTTCCTTTTATTTTCCACGATAGGGACGGACTCGTTCCGTAGACGCGATGATAAATTTGATTAAGCAACCCATCGCGGCCCGGCCCCTGAACAACTGCCTGGATGTGTTCAGCATGAAAATGCAGTAAATCGAACAAATGAATTTTGTCTAACAAGCTTAAATGCTCTCTCTCATAGGAATCCCAGTGGTCTATTTTAGAGTTAGCAATTTTTTCAGTGATTTTAAAACTAATAAGAACCGCCAATTCTTCTGATTTCAGATGAGCCTTTCCACTTAGACTGAGCGCGAGGTTGTGGTGCAGTGCACTTTGTTCAATCTGTGAAAGATCTGGTGCGCTTAACAGCTCTTCTAACTGGGAGCGCGTTCCCTCTGGAAAAATAGCTTCCTGAGGCAGACAACTTGGATGAAGACTATTCACATATAAGGTCGTTTCCCGAAATTGATGGAGAATTCGCAGTAATTCTGCGGCCGCAATTAAATTCTTGTCCTCTATGGCTCTTGCAATTTCTTCCTGACATAGTGTCTTGAAACTTGTCACGAAACGGACGTTGTCAGCAGGTGATTTCATAATTAATTCATTCGCCAGCAGCGTCGACTCAAAAATTAAGTAACTAAATAGACTTCTGTATTCGGAATCCATCAGCAAATGAGCATTTTTTGTAAAGTAGCTTAAGGTTGCCTGAACTTGTGTCTTGAAGAAAGACCTTAATGAAAGGAGTTCTTCCACCTTTCTCCGAGACTCTCTGGATTCCGACGGGTAAGCTTTCTTAACCAGTCGAGAGATCCTATTAGAGTGAATTCTGCTTAGTGCGAAGTCAATGTTTTCACGAGAACGATCGGCGACAACGCGCCTAGCTGTGTTACTGAAAACAATGGGTTCATCTTTAAAAAATATCTCCCTAATCGGATGTAAATTTGCGGTACCCTGGCCGGGGTTGAATTTGATCTCGCTACCCGTCACGTCGGGTAGAAAATCTTGTAGATAATAGTCTGAATACACATCAAAAATTAAATAAGTATCTTGACCATCTATGCGACCTGAACAAAAATACTTAGTTGGGAAGCCCGCATTATCCTCTATTGCAATACCGCTCATAAATATTCTATTTGCAAGTAAAAGCACAGGGGGTATCTCTGCATGAATGCTGATGGCATCAGAAGAGGTTTGAATTCCTTGCTGGATCGACTTTAGTGCAATGCCATGGACCCTTATCAGCCACGCGACAGTCCATGGAGATTGTTGCAGCGTCCCTAGAAACTCATTTTGCTGTATTTCTTTATCTTCGAATAACAATTCTTTCAGCAACTCTAGACCATTAGTTTCCTGTAATTCTTTATCTTCGAATAACATGCGATTAGGATTATTGTATCTAAAATGTATCTTCGACGGATCCGAGTTAGACTTTTCAATATTTTCAAATTTTTTCCAGTAATCCTCGATCTCTGCGATTTTTTTCATTAATACTACTGAATCTGCTCCAAAAGGACGGTTATTGAATGCAAATTCATTGATCATAAACGATTCATGAAATAGAGAGAGTCTCGGATTGATGAGATTGGAAGAGTCAATCAAACTATTGGTTAAAGCGATGACCTTCAATCGTGTTAAGTGTTCTAAAGGATTAATCCTTGTAAAGACCTGGGCGAGGGTTGAATACCTTCGCTGTGAGATTGCTTGGTTTGAAACAGAGATCAACTCTACAAACTGTTCAAGCAAAAAATTTGGATCCTTAGTCGAGACTTTTTGCCAAAACTCTAGATCGTTTAAAGGAATGCGTTCGACAAGAGCATCGATAGCGTGAAGAGTAACACTTGGTCCCTCAATCTTTAAAATCGAAAGTAAAGCATCTAATTGGCATCCCAGCGATTCAGGTGTCCCATCCCAAAAGTTTCTGTAATCAGGTTGTTGGATTGCAGCGTAAGTTTCAGTGATAGAAGGAGGTGTTGCCCTAGATGACCACCATTTATTTTCTGCATAAGACTGCAGGATGTCATCGGATAGACCAATCATATTTTTATGATCTTCTATTTTATACTTATAAAAATTTGTTATTGTTCTCAGCGAATATCGCGAACCCAACATTTCTATGATTAATTGGGATTTTATATAGGCGTCCCTAGTATCAGGTGATGACCTTTTTAAATCCGTTCTCGAAAGTTGATCCTGTAAATCATCGATGATGTGTTGTAACTCTTCTCCAGGGATCGCGTTCCAAAAGCTAACGTCGTTTAGTGGCAGTGCGTTAACTACCTGACTAAGCCCGCCACAAAGGAAAGCTTTCCTTAAACATTTAGCTAAAGATGCTGGTTTGACTACTTCAGACTTCACTTTTCCATTATCTATAAAAAAAATAAGTTTCTTTGCCTGAATTATTTGAACCGGAGTGGCTTTTGGGACCGTAACGGAATGGGTGTTTAGCGATACAGTAAGTGGTTTGTTTTCTGAAGAAAGTGGGGATAGTGTAAGGACACTGGGCGCAAGCTCTTGCTGCGAACCTTCGGCAATTTCTGCAAGGGCATTCTGAAATTTTTCAACAGAATCTACGGCAAATTTGAGTTCTTCTGTATTGATTACATCATGTTGATGCAAGGTGGGTAAGGTGGCCGCAAATTCACGGCACGAATGCTCCAGTTGGGCCGAACCGAATTTATTGAGGCTATATTGCAAGTTTGATGCTGCGTCCTGAATGAGTTTAAGCTGAGTCTCAAAAGCCGCATGCTTTGCGGTCTTTTCTGGACCAAGCTCTGTTGAGAAGAAAGCTTCCACTGTTTGGTAGACCCCTCCGGTATCTGCTCGAGAACCATGCAGCCCTTTTTCTGGGGCTTTTCCTTTGGTTTGCTTGAGTAACATCGTGTAGAGATTTTTGGCATCTGTTGAGGTATCGAGCTCTGTCTTAATTGTGGACCACAGTTGGGCATTGAGATCTGAGGCGGCAATATCCTGGATTTCCCTGTAAGGCTGCATTGCAGGTTTGGGTTGAGTGGTATCGTAAAACTGGATGCCATGGGCCGGATTAGTGCTGTAAACTCGCAAAGTGTACCAGGAAAGGACGCGCGACGGCTGGAGGGTCCACTCGTAGACAAGCCCAAGGCGATCGTCAGCAAAAAAGAGGGAATCGTTTTCTGATAACGTATTTAGGGCACGATGCAACTTCGAATTAAAATCGTTCGCGGGATCATCCGCAAAAGAGCGTGACAGCAAGCGTGCTGTCTCAGATTTTTTCAGCAACGACTCTAACAAGGGCAATACAGGATGGTATTTCACTTTAGCAGCGAAGGCCGGATTGTGGAGATACTCTGTGCAGAAAACGCGCAGATCACCTTCAGTGCAGTGGGGAGTCTGTTTTAGCGATTCGACGCGCGATTTCAAAGCCTCCAGCCTGAAATTCAAGACATCAAATGTATTAACGCCCTCTGTGGGTAATCCATAGAGATAGTGTTGTCCAAAAGCTTGTGCATAAGTAAGAGGTGACACGGGGATCGGTTTTGAATCCACAAATGATTTCAGGTAGGCCAACGACACTTCCTCAGAAGCTTTTTCCATTGCTGCGGTGGCAGCGACATCTTGAGCAACACCAGAGAGAAGGATTTCAGCATTTTGAACTTCAGAGTGAAATTCACGACGACAAGAATCCACCTGTTTCAACCAGCGCATTTTTTCTGAGTGGATGGTGGGAGATTGCGCCAACTCCTCGCACTTTGCCGCGTGCTGAGACAGCTGTTGCGCGCTTGCTTCCAATAGCTTAAAAAATGGACCCTCTCTGGAAACATCGTCTTCAGCGACGACAATGGAGTCCAAAATCTTATCCGTTTTGTCATCAATTTGTTTGAGGACGAAGTTTCCATCACTGACAGTCTTTAAAGGAATTAACTCAAGTGGACCACTGCGTGGGATCACTGTGGATTGTAAATAACCAGACCATTCGCTGATGAATTCTCCATACCCTTCAATTTCCTGCGCCGATTTCAAGCGCGCTTCATACTGTTCCCTGAGAGCCGGATTTTTTGCACTTTCATACAGTTGACGGCACAGCAGCTTCAACTTCTCAGGACCGGCGCCCATGCTGTCGTCCTGAGGAGAGGGACGCGAAGGTTGTTCGAATACTGTGGACATCCAGTCGAATACAAAGTCCTTAATGTGCGGATAGTATTGTCTGTTAATCACGCTCATCATTGTCCAGAAATCTTTAGCATCGGCCAGTCCATCCGGGATCAACAAGGAGCGCAGCCAGGATCCCATGCCCTGTGAAACGGGTTGTGTGGATTCGCCTTCAGGAACTTTCGAACGCCCTTCTGAGGGAACCACCATTTTATGAAACGGCTCGTAGAAAACTGAAATGATAGAACGCTCTTCTGGAGGTAACTGCAAATAATTGGCATACGCGTCAAGAAAACCTTCTCCGGCAACACCACGAGATTTAGCAGCCTGTAGCGCGACATCAAATTCCTGCTGATTTCCTTGTTTCTGAAGGTGAGCCAATTTGGTCATGTAATATTGTAGATCCAGCCTACCAACAGGCTGCATATAACGAGCTGCTAAAGGGGAAAAATGGCTCCACAGATTCAGATAGGTGAAAAAAAGACGCATTGCCCGTTTTGTTCCTGGAGTATATTCATCGCCAACTGCCAAACGCCTCTGTTTTTCCAATGCCCTTCGTTTTTTCCACGTCAAGGGTGTGCGCTTACTTCTGATTTCATCCAGATCGATTTTTGCCGAAGCGACGCGCCCGGGAAACTTCTTTGGGTGAAGGGCACTCATTTTCTGCACAAGCAATTCTTCTTCCCTGATCATCTTGCTGACTAATGCGATGACAGGTTGTGGAAGATCTTGACTCTGCCCTACCTGATACAGATGCTTGAGGCTTTTCATGGCTCCTCTGAGTTTGAAGAGACTGTCAGCTAAACAACGAGCATGGATCGAGTGCGCAACGATATATCGATATTTGATAGGGGCGTACGCAGGATCCTCTATGATCGATTCTAAAGTGGACAGATGACCCTGACACTCCTCAATCTCTAGATCGACTGCTTCGTTGAATATCTCCGCGAAATCCTCCAGCTGTTTAGTGGCGTAATCAACCTGAAATCGGTATTTAGCCGCCATCCGATGACTCCAAACTGGATCGCCTTCCTCAGTAAAAAATAATTGGCTGCAATCATTGAGAATTTTAATCCTCAAAACAATATCCTGGAACTTGCCCAAAGAATAATCAACTTTCCCTCTAATCAGGTTTTCTGCCTGCTCATTAAGCTGTACAAAGTCCTCGTCGATTTTTTCGCATTGTAATAAATAGTCGTTGAAGTCGTCGATATGACTCACAATTGGGTCTAGGATCTGAAGGCTGGATTCAATTTCATGGATCTGAGCAACTTCTGTAAGGTGAGGTTTAAGTTCCGCAATCTCATCCACGAGGCTCCTGATCACTTGTTCCAGGCTTAGGTCGTTCCACTCCGCTCTTGGCGCCTTGATCGCACTGAAATCCCGATTATCGCCCTCCAATGGAGGGATATCCAGGGTGAAATAATTAGACGCCGCTTCCTCCCACCCTTTCAAACGGGGAATCCAACGTAAAAGCGATGCATGTGCTGTATCAAATACCCGGCCTAATGATGTCACAGCACCGCTTTCGTCTTTGTGTTTGATCATCTCAATTTTTTTTCGGATCGCATCAAGCGCTGTGACAACGTCCACTTCAGATGTGACAACAGTTGGTTCAGGCGGAGCGGCGACGGGTTCAGGCGTTATAAGACTATTGTTTCTGCCAGGTTCTATATGAGTAGGCTCAAAATTAGTCTCTAACATTGAAGAGGGTGGTATAGTGTCAGTAGGAGATAAATGTGTACTTTCTACTTCATTAAGCGGAAGAGTGATTTCATCAGGTATTATCTGAACAGTTTCGAATTCCACATTAGTGAGAGGAACGTGTACTTCAGGTATAAGCAAGCGACCTCTCTCTGGTTCTAGCGTAGGACGAGAGCTTTCATCCGGTATGTTCTGACGTGTTTGGAAAGAAGGAATTGGCAGGATTTTTTTGAAGGTTTTTTTTATTAATTCTCTTTGAGTGGAGCTTATGTTGCCTGCGCGAATGAATTCGGAAACAGATTTTTCTTCTATTTTTGTGTATTCATTGAAGTATTCTTTGACGTGTAATAGCGAGGCAATATTATATAAAATACGACGAGCTAAGCTTTGGGTTAAGTGCGTAATTTCTACAGTTTCATTTCCGATTCCATCTACTTTTATGGACATGCGATTTTTTTCGCGTGTCAACCACGCATTGAGAGCCCAATCACTGTCGATCATTTTATTATCATTCATCATGGAACACAAATATCTATAGTTATAAGAAATAAATATATTGTATAATAAATATATTTAAAATAATACAAAAAAAACACAAAAAAAACACCAGCTATTAGATTTATAGTACACGCACCTATCAATCTAATATTTTAACCAACACAAAACCATGTTCGGTTACTATTAAATTATTAGATTAACACTTGTGGGTAACGACAAGGATGGCATGTTGTGTCAGGGAGTTTTACAGGATAGGCAAGATGTAGCGGCAGGATTTTATGGGGATGAGCATTGAGGGATGAAAATTGGGGTGTTAGTATAACCTACACTAACACCCCAATTTTCATCCCTCAAAACTCATCCCCATAAAATCCTGCTGCTACATCCTGCCTATCCTGTAAAACTCTGACCGAAAAGGTGATCAAGGCCAAAAAACCTATTTCATTGACTTTTATGGAAGACCTAGAAATAATGTAAAAAACAAAATCGAAAACTATCCAACGAGGTATACCATGATAAAACAATCTTTAGTCCTGTTTGCCTTTGCTTGTGCTACTCACTGCGGAATTTTCGCCGAGGCGCCAGTAAATCAAGGCTCTTCATCCGAGCTTATTGCCATTAGTACAGAACCGCAAGATCACCTAACGGTCGACGGTGGAGCACAACTTTTAACATCAGACGACATGGAACACTACGATCGTCGCGACACTTTAGCAGGTTGCCCTTGCAAAAAAAGAGGGAAAGATAAAGATAATGCACAAGCACAACCAGCCGAAAATGATCAACAGCTAGCATGCAGCTGCGGAAGTAATCAGTGCAAACATAAACTGCTAGCAGATTGCCCATGCAAGGGGAAAGGCAAGAAAGGCTGCGTCCATCACTTTACCGTTAAAGACGAAGCACACGATACCTTTGCCTGCAAATGTGATGATGCTGCAGAAGATGGAGAACTCGAAGCAGAACTCTGGGTCTAACTCAAATTAAGGAGCCCATGGGAAAGCACCTAGTATTCTATGATGGCGCCTGTGGCCTGTGCGATCATATTGTCCAATTGATCATCCGTTACGATCACCGTAAACTATTTGATTTTGCGCCCCTACAGGGGACAACAGCAAAGATATTATTGAAAGATCTGCCTGCTGCGTTAAAAACTGCTGATAGTTTAGTATTGGTCGAAAATTATTTAGAATCCACCCGGCAATACTTTCTTTTTGGCCAGGGCGCCTTCCGCATCTGCTGGCTGCTTGGCGGCTGTTGGGCGATTCCCGGGGCTATCTCATGGCTGCCTTCGTCTCTGTATAACTGGGGCTATCGCTTAGTAGCCCGTAACCGTCACCGTTTATTTCGGGCCGACACCTGCATTTTGCCCACTTCCGCTACCCGCCATCGTTTCCTTCCCTGACACCTTAGGTTTGGAGCTGCGCAGACTATCAAATTGCTTGATGAGGGCAAAAACTTCTTCCTCAGAGCATTGGGCACTTTGGATTTGCATTTGAACCTCATCCCGTTTTTTCATCCAGTTACGGTCAAGAAGTCTTTGAATGGACTCACAGAAATGCTCTTCTGCTTTCTCTCGGTTGGTCTTTTTCTCCAGGATTTCCGAGATAAACAGCTGAGCTTCATCATCGCCTAGGGTAATAGTCAAAGACAAGAGATCGCACGACCCTTTAGCTGTGCAGCATTCAATATAGGCTTGGTACACACTTCTGCATTGAGGAGAAAGTAAATCAGAGGGTTTAACATTAAGTTTTGCCAGTTCAACAAAATCCGGACGATCTTGCCCCATCAATAAAAGCCAGCGTAAGATATCGCTTTCCAGAATTTTATCCGGATCTATTGTTTGAAGGCCAATACTTGCGGATTTTTTTATGTAAATATTCGGCATATAGTCCTGTCCCACACCGATCATCGCCTCAGGAACCCTGATCAAATGCGCGACTTTCCGCAAACTTTCATGCACAACGAGAGGATGTGTCCATTGTCTGATCTGCTTCGTGATGATTTGCATGAGCTCGTTCTTTTCCGCAGGTGAGTCCAGACTCAATTTTCGAGTGAGTTGGCCGATAGCAAAGGTTAGGTAGTCCACAGAAGACTGCATTAACGCAAGGAAGGATTCCGGCCCGTTTTCCCGCAAAAACGAGTCTGGGTCTTGCCCCGGCGGCATGATCACAACTTTCGTCTCTATTCCATCTTTCTGAAAGAGATCCCCTATTTTATAAGCAGCCTGCTGACCGGCATCATCGCTGTCTAGAGCAAGGTACACTTGATTGACTCCAAGGGCAATTAACTCTTTTGCATGAGACTCCCCAAAGGCGGTCCCTTGACCGGCAACGGTGATGTCAAATCCCGATGCTATCAGGCGAAGGGCATCGATCTGTCCCTCAACGATGATGGCCTTGCGCTCCTTGGCGATGCGTCGTCGACTGTAGTGGAGGCCAAATAAGACGCGGGACTTCTTGAACAAAGGCGTTTCTGAGGTGTTGATATACTTCCCCCCGAATGTAGCTTCTTTAAATTTTCTAGCGGAAAAGCCTATGACCGCTCCGGCAGAATCCAAAATGGGAAATGTAATCCGATCCTGAAAAAAATCTCGCCACTCCCCTTCTCGTCCCTGTGCAATCAGACCTGCAGCAGCCATGGTCTCATCTTTAATGGATTTGGCATGAAGGACCTTGCGCAGGGCTCCGCGCTCTTTCGGTGCCAGTCCGATGCAAAAACGTTTAATGAATTCAAGGTCAATGCCTCGCTGATACAGGTAGCGAAGGGCTTCGTGACCTTCCGCGGTATGGAGAAGGCACAAGTGAAAAAAACGATTTGCTATTTCTAGAGATCCTTTAAGGGCACTTTTGCTAATATTACTATTAGTTTCTTCCGACTCCACTTGTTGTAAGGGCACATTAAAGCGTTCCGCAAGGCTTTTAACAGCATCGGCAAAATTCATTTTCAGGGAATTCATCAAGAATTGGATCGCATCCCCATGGGCTCCACAACCAAAGCAGTGGTAATGTGTATCCCCTTTTTGAACGACAAAAGAAGGGGTTTTCTCATCATGGAACGGGCATAACCCCTTGTATGCTGCGCCGGCGCGCTTGAGCTCCATGTGAGCCGAAAGCACATCGACAAGGTCGATGCGCTGACGAAGAGTCTCAAGGCTTTCTTTACTGAAAACTTGCATAGTGCTAACGGAACAGGATATCTGAGAATTCTTCACGCTGGCCGGGCCAAGCGGTATCTTCTTCAAGATAGTCCGTGGGGTCGCCATTGTCTTCGAAAACTTCAAACTTCTGATTCTGATACCAAGGGCGCTCAGGCATTCCACGCTCTTCCTCAGGATCGACAAGTTCGCAGCATCCGTCTTCGATATCTTCTTCCCCATCGGGTAAGACGATATGAACGGCCCCGTGGGATTCATCTGCAGAAAGGAAATGTGGCAATGATGTTGTGATCAAAGCGGCGGACAAAATATATAGTGCTGCACGCATCGTAAATAAACTCCAAGTTTAAAAATCTTCGCCCTTTATTGTGAGCAACCCGGGATTTAATGGCAAGACGGAATAGGCCATGATCACCTGACCGAAGAGGATTTTCAGTCAAAAAAATAAAATAACAGGATTGGCAG
>JBAWVE010000049.1:0-12223 GCA_037147435.1 Parachlamydiaceae bacterium | reverse complement strand
TCCAGAAATAACCTTTGTTGTGTTACCCAAAACAGCCTCATTTTGAACCATGCCCAGATTTCAATCCTTTTCAATCTCTCCGAGATCATGTCCTCTGGGGCTATCAAATCTTTTTATTTGATGTACGCTCAAACGACCTGCATCATATGGACTCCGGATTTCCTAAGGCGCTAATTCCCCGAGGATTTCAGTAAATAATCGTGGAATCCACGTTGCTACTGAATTGTCCCCCTCTTTGACTATGGGTTGATTATTATTTTTAACAGCTTCCTGAATGCGGGTTCTCAGCGCGCACAGTTTGTCGCGCGCTGCCTCTATACGGGCCCTAACTGCAGGATCAAGAGGAAGCGGCAGTGGGCTTAGTTCTTCAGATACTCGACGTAACTCATTCCACCCTGGAATACAATCCTTGATTTTTGCGCGTCCCAACACGAGATCTTCATTAAACGCAGTAACATTCCCTTGAATTTCTTGTAAGCGTTTATTGAAGTCACTAAAATTAGCAATCGTCACACCTGCGGTAATCTGATTCAGCAGTTCTTCGAACTCTCTAGATAAAGAGTCCTGGTAAAAATGACAACCCATGAGGTCAGTAGCTCCAACGACAAATCGTTCATTTTTTAAAGTTTCTTTAACCTTATTTACCAATCCCGTCAATACAGTAAACTTATCTTTAATGCGGGTTATATCATACAGCATCGTGCGCTGTTTTGCTTGAAGATCTAAGGCAGGAATTTCTCCACAATTTAAACCGGTATCAGCACCGATATCCCACACAGCATTAAGGACTCGATTGGAAAGCGCCAGCATTTTATCGAAATAATTGGCTGTTCGACTTACATCTAGTCCGTGCAAGGAAGCCATTAAACCGTCAATTTCTGCTTTCAAACCGTTCAACACCGTGCGACGTCTTTCGGTAAGCATTTCTGCTTCTGCATCAGCCGCAGAGGGACGGTATACCATCGCTGGTCTTCCCAATTTTCTAAGGGCGTCAACCACTAGCTCCTCCAACCCCGGAAGTCTCCTGGAACTTTCGGGATATGCCCAGCGAAAACCCACTAAAATAGCATGTATCCAGCCCGCAATATCAGCCGACCGTGCGACCAGCTTCCCTTCCCGATATTTGTAAAGCTCCACCCATGGGTTCTCAAAGACATCTGTTAAGCTTTGGTTAGTGATGGTCTGAGTGGCAAATAGTACACTGTTCATAAATACCCAGGGATTTTTGGTCGTGCCCAAGGATTCATAAGCTTTCTTAAGCACCTCTTTAGCGACCTCAAGAACAATTTGATATTTCTCAGACGTTCCATAACGACCGTCACGTGCTTTAACCAAGTCCGTCAGCAGATTTTCGATCGCTTCTAATTGAAGTGTATACTCAATATCAACGGTGATGTTATTGGTAAAGTCGTTAACCAGCGTCTCATATTCAGCCAATAATGTGGCTTCCATAAGAGCAGGGGGGGTACATCCTGTTTTTTCGTGTCCAGCAGGGAGGTGTTCTGCCTTCCAGGGCAAACCCTGCTCGAGACGGCAAGTATCTACCTTGATCTTTTCAATTAATTCTTCAATTAACCGGCGCCATTCGGGGGGGACGGGCAGTGGAGCATCAGAAAAGCCTGTAACAAGATCATCTATTGACTCCAATCGGTCAACATATTTCGCCAGGTCTTTTTCTAGCTTATCCAACTTCACTCTGATATTCGATTTCCGTTCTCTCATATCTGCAGGAGAATCGCCGAGGACCACCGTGCCAGTAGCCCTTGCTTTTTTCTTCGTATCTGTTTTGAGAATGCCCGAGAGATCCGCATACATTTTATCGATGAATGCCTGCCACCGTTTCAGCACTTCGGGTAGTCGTTGGGCTATGGGCAACGTATCAATCAAAACACCAGTCATCATAGCTATCTTCAAGTCTTCATCGATAGACTCGAAGAGCAATTCAATCTGTTGCCGCACCACTTGAGTATATTTTTCATTCATCGTGTAAGTGGCAATTCTGTTCTTCCAGTCTCCGTAATCTTTGGCCTTATGATCAAGCAGCTGAAAAGAACTCTCTTTAAACTTCATTCTTCCCACGAGAGTTTGATATTGCCCTTCAAGCGCAGGATCGACGGTCACTTCATTAAACTGCTTGATGATTTTTTCTTCATATTGATCGAATTCAGTTTTAAGAGCTTTGAAATCGGTGATGGCACCTTTGAAAATGTCATCAAGACCTAACAGCTGACCAATTTTTTCAAAGCTGCTGATCCGCTTGTCTATAGCTTCTTTATTTCCCCTGACTTCTTCAGCAGCCTTTTCAAGGATCTTTTGGCGTAAGTCACCATCATCGCCACTTGTACCCAACCCGGCCAGCTGTTCAAACGTGGTCAGCGGACGCGCTGTTCGTGCGACTTTTTCAGCTTCTATAATAGCTCTGGTTTGCGCGGGAATTACGACGTTATTCAAGTCATTCAGCAGCGGTATGATATGGGCTTTAAAGTCTTCCCCGTAGCTTGACCAACCGATATCTCTTAAAAATCCTCCGGTGATGCCTTTCCTGTAATCAGCAAATTCCTTAACTTTGGCAACAATAGCCAAGCCGCTCTCTTTCAACTCTTTATTCGTCGCCTTGATGGCCTTTTCCAGATCCAGGGCATGCTTGAACTGTCCATTTGCTATTTTTAAGTTTTTCACATGGAGGGCTATTTTCAACCGCTCCTTGTAGGTGCTGTAAGTCCCTCCTTCCAATTTGATCAAGCATTTAGCTTCGAGGTCTTTAATATCTTTCTTCATACTCGTCTTGACACTGTCTAGCAAATCAGCATTCCCAATGTCATCAACGGTCAGCTCATCAATCGTGAGGGTTCGATCATCCTTACTGGTGAAATAACCGGCGGATTTGTTTACGAATAATTTTGTGGAAGTATATTTCGTCTTCAGCTCTTCAATCTGATTTTTGAGTTCGTCGATCCAATCATCCGGAAGAGGAATGATCTCGCACACTTCGTTCAAGTTTTTTTCTATCTCATCAAGTTTTTTGACAGTCGCCATGGAGTCTTCTTTCACGCGAGCGACGATGCGGTTTTTGAGTTCAGTAATGATTGATCCCAGCGCATCTTTTTTATCCGCATCAGATTCCGTGCCCAGAAGCTTCTTCAATTCACAGAGCTGCTTATGATAGGATAATTTTATTGTCTTCGACTTATATTTATTTGAGGCATCTTTAATCGATTTTGTATGTTCCTTTAATTTGTCGCAGACAGCTTTCAATTCGGCACTTTCCGAGATCGTTCCACTGGCGTGCAGGCCTGTCTTGTTCTTTTCGATCTTGTCAACTTCACGTTGCAGTAGGTAAGCATCGAGGAACTGTCCATCAGTCTTCTTCGGTTTCGGAAGTGCTCTGAAGAAACTACTTAGGTCAATATCCGAAACACCGCTTTTAATTTCCTCTATAGTGACCTTTAGCTTACCTATTTCTTTGACATAGGCGTCATCACAAGCAATCAGGTCAGCGATTTTGAGTTTAGCAATATCAGCATGCAACTGTTGAACGTGTTTAGTGGTAGCCTCTTTGTAAAGCTTCACTTCTCTCGGAGACAATTGAACGAGGGATGTCTTTAAAGTCTTCGTCAGTGTGCGCAGACCAAAGTTCAGCAAACTCGTTCCAGGGATCTCCCACTGGAGGAAAGGGAGCTCCCAACCTTCCACCGGAAGACTCGCATTTCTATGCTTGTGATTTTCTTCCTGCAGCCTTTGAAGTTCCTTATGAATATGATTAAAATAGGATGAGTAAGGTGCGAGATAAGTAGACATTGTGGTTGTCAGGTTTTTCTCAAGATCACGTAATAGCGCATCGCATTTGTCCAATTCTTTGGCAACTGCAGTTTCCGAATATTTTTGCAGGTCATCAATTGCCTTCTCAACATCATCCCCTTGCATGCTGGACAACTCTCTTAACTGTTCATGCACATCCAAATGGGTGCATCTTGATGCCATAACGGTCCCATCTTTAACTGTTTTTGTATACTTTCCGATAGACGATGTATAGTATTCAAAAAATCTCAAAATTTGTGGGACAATATCAGCATCGTGACGGAACTTCCACTGTTGGGCCCCACCCTTTGCGCCTAAAACACTACCCATTAGTTGCACACTCTGTGGGGATGTTGCGATAAAATCAACAAAGCGTTTACAGAGGTCCCAGCTTGGACCCGATACAGCTTCTCCATCTATCAGGTTTTGTACCGTTGCGAGAATGGTCTCACCCATCGAATAGCCGGCGTTGATGGAATTCGTGATAATTCCTGAGAGATTGCTAATAACCTGCGATTTAGCCCAGAGGATTGAATTTACCCCCAGAGCTGTCAAGTTCCACGACGCATCGCTGCCGCCTGCCGTCAGTGGATCTGTATAGTCAGCACCTGTGGATTCAGAAGACGAATATCTGGCCATGACTCCCACTGTGCCAGCACCGAGAAGGACGAGTCCCGCGACTGCCATGACTTTTCCGTAATAACGAGCGTTTATTTGTCTCTGCTCCTCCGCGGAAATCGATAATCCATCGAAAGATTTCTCATGCAATGGATCAAACAGCTTAGCATCCTCTTTAGCTTTTTTAACAGCCCTTTCCAGGTGCACTGTTGCTAGGAACTGACCATTTTGGTTGAAGTTCTCCACATCCATTTTTGCAGATTCAAGCTGATTTTCCCATGCTGCACGGGTGTCGACCACTTGATTTAACCCGCGACTCATCGCAACGAGGATGCCTTTTCCATCTTTGACAGCTTGACGGAGTCCATCCGCATAATCTTCAAGATCCTTTATGGATAGGAGATCTAGCTCTTCGCAGGCGCCACCCGGATCCTGCATGCCTTGGTCGCTTGTCTTATCCCATTTTGCCCGGTGTCCTTTGAGAATATGTTTGAGTGTATTTCCCCCAAGAACTTTATCCCGATGCTTTCCGAAGACTTTGTTTACTGCTTCAGCAAAGGATAAATCTCTGACACTACTCAACTTGGAAGCAACTTCATTTGTATGGTTCTGAGCTTCCGTGTACAACATATCCAGGAAGGCACGCTTGGCCCGTCTTTGTTCTGACGGCTTTTCTTCCAGCTTTTTGATCTGATCGATGAGAGATAATGTCCCCATTTTCCTAGCTTGTTTTATCAGAACGGATATTTCTATTATTGCATTTTTCAACGCAGATTTTGCTCCTTCCGCTGTACTTACAGGGGCCACCGGAGGCATTTTATCCTGGATAGCAGTCAACCCTTTCGAGACAAATTCTGCCGTAGAGAACTGGCACTTCGCAAGATGTTTATGGGTTTTTTCCGATGAATGCTCAGCAGAGGTTAATTCCGTAGTATACCTTGTGGCGCTCATGACCTCTTTGTCAAAAGCGGCACATTCCTTAAGGATATTCTCTGCATCTTTAATGTTTTTAAGCGCGCTCGTTTTTTTCACAAGTTCGAACTTAAGCTGACTGTAGTGCTGCTCGAGTTCGTTCAGGTCCAAGGCACCCAATTCGACTTCTTTCCCATTTTGAGTTGCTTTCGCACCCAATGCATTCATAGCATTGTCCAGTTCATCAAAACTGCGCTTGACTTCCGTAAGATCCAGTCCAAGCCGAACTTTAACTTTCTCTGCTTCTATCCTTTTCTTTTCCACCTGGAGATGGAAATCGTGCACTGTCTTCCCGATGGCCGTACGGAATACATTTTTCCTTTTCTCAATCTCAACAGAGATTTTCACCGGAGCGGCCGCTTGAGACAGAAGCTTTTCCATATGCCCGTGAATTGCCGTATCACCGGATGCATACCACTCCCTGAACGCCTGATTGAATACCAAAGCTCCTGCCCCGACTGCCGCGGTGCCCAATTCGGGGTAGACCGCATGTATATTTAATGTGCTGTTGATGCCATGGGCTGCTAAAACAGCTGTCCCTACTGCAGCGATGCCCTTGACAGCGCCCATTCTTTTCTTCCACGAAGGGTGATAGGCAAACTCATCGACCTCTTGGACGGTTTGGATAACTTTTTTTAGATCGACAATGGCCCTTTCCCCTTTAGCCTTTTCCAAATGACTGGATTGTCTGAGATTTTTTTCCAATATTTCGATCAGTTTCTCATATTTATTGACTTCACTATTCAGACTGTACCGTGTCTTGGCGCGCTGGGAGGCGATCTTTCCCTGCTTGTCGGTAATGGCTTGTAATGCAGCAGCGGCCTTCGCAAGATGTTTCGTATGATCATTCGTCTCCACCATTGTAATCGGTAACCCGCTTCTTAAAGTCTGGTCGACAGGAAGTAAGGTTTTTACAAATTCATCAAGAGCGGCCTGGGATTTAACCTGTTCTTCAGTTCCTCGCTTCATATTGAAAATTGTCGCTGCAACGGTATCCCTAAGTCTGCAGTGCTGATCATAACTGTCTTTTAACTTTGCCTTAACACGGGCATGTCCGTCTTCGATATTAAAGAGTTCCACTACAGGGGCAATGACTCGGTCTAAAATAGGCTCGATGTCGGCGGAAACGAGTTCTTCTTCCCTAACCACTGTTTTGCCGTTAAATGTAGAGGCTACCTTAGAGCCCGCCGCCCCGACGAGTACAATAGCTGTCGCCGGAAGGCCAATGTAGGTTGTCCACAAACTTGCCGAATGACCCAATCCAGTTGTTGACGAAAGTGTATTGGCGATCGATCCGGTGAGATCCATGTATGCAGATCCTGCCCATGAAGCCGCACTAGATAACAGCGGGGTTATATGAGAAGAAAAAACGCTCGAAATCTTATTTTGTGCAGCATCCCCTGCTGTCGAATGACCTTCGCTAAAACTCCCTTCCGGAGCGCCATTTGCCTGACTATATGCCCCATAGTAATAGATCAAGCCAGAAGCCGCTAGTGCCGCAGCTCCTATCACAGCAGTCTTAATAGGAAGGACCCGCGAAGCTGGAACCTGAAGCGGACGGATATCAAATTCGTCAACCGTGTCAATCTCCTCCGAAAGAATCTTTTCAGAAGCTTGGAGGGCTTCCAACCACTTTGCTTCGTGCTCCGGACCAAATTCGCGGTGTTTTCTCTTGAGTTCCCTAAAACGCTGATTAAACTCTTGTCGGCTGGCATCAATCACAGTTTTGCGTTCTGCACGGATCCTGGACCGTTCGGTTTGTTCTTTAATTGTGCGCACCAATGTGTTCCAAGAACCAATCAAGCGAGCCTCTATCGGGGAAACCTGATCGGCTTTAATCGGTTCCTCTATGGAAGCGAGCTGGCGGCATGCATCCAACGCTTCCTGATATCTCTGCAGCTCCGCCTGGCAGTTCACCTGTTCTTTTGCATGGAATGTCGCAATACTCGTCTGTGCATCGGTAAGCATTCCCTCGTGTTGCCCGCGCAAGCTATTCAGCACCGCTTTGGCATCCGCATCAATCTTCTGTGCTTTTTTATGGGCGGTGACCAAAGCCTCCAGGTCATGCGCAACCACTGCGAGCATTTTTTTCTCTTTAGCCACATTTTTTGGCCCGAGCAGTACCGTTGGTTGACTCCCCGTTTCACTTTCATCCTGGACTTGGATTGATTGATTAAGCTTCTTCAGTCTCTTCGTCGTATCATTAAACTGTTTTTGGTACAGAGCGCTTAGTTCCTTGGCGACTGCATCGTTTGGCTCCTGAATGACTAAGTCAGCCTGTTTTTGCATCAACGGTTGGGCTTCTGTCAGCACTGTTGAGTAGTCTTCATGAAGCTGTGCCAACTGTTCTCTTGCAGCCTGATCGGCATGACGCAACTTTTTAAGATCATCAACCAATCTTTCAAGGGGGAGGGCTGCCTCTGCGAGCAGATCTTCAACATAAATGCTTACTGTTGTAATGGTAAAATTTGGCTCTAATCCGAATGTCTCGAACTCATCAATCCCATTCACGCGTTCTATAGCATTCACGAGGTGTTGTATCGCGTCATTCGTCTTCTGTTGCTGATTATCTTGAAGAATGCCGACAAGCTCTTGTGCTTCTTTGATTGTATTTTCATGTTTGTGGCATAGGGTTGTGAGCTCTTCCCGAATTGTCTTACGCTCCCCGGCCACCCCAACAATTTTCTCCATCGATCCCATGATCTGCTTCAGTCGAGACTCCACAAAAGCCACAGAACTGGGTTTAAAAGGTTTTTTTGCGTTCTCAATGCAAAAACGCTTCGTTTTGTCCATTTCTTTCAGGATGTCGGATACTTTACCGAGAGCTTCTTCGCCTTTCTCCTTTTCAGTCCCTGTCATCCCGTCAACTTGGACTTTCAAATCATTCATTGTGAGTAAATACTGATCCCGCACAATAGCCAGCTGATGAAGCGTTTTCAAGGTCTCTAGATTCTTTTCAATAGCCTGTCTTTCGATTGTTAACTGCGCTGGTACGGCTCCGGAATCCTCATCCAGAATTCTACTCGTAACGCCCTGCTTCAGGAGGTCAGCCAAGACTTCACGGGCGTGTTTTTGGATGCCCGTAAATCCATCAACTGCTACGAAAGCCTTAAAATACTCATGTTCGACAGCTTCTCTAAAGATATCTATGTTCGACTGTCGGCACTGAATGAACAGATTTTTGACGGATTCAGATGCTTCATCCTTGTTTTCCAGGGCATCGTAAACTTTAAGGTAATCTGTGATGACGGCATTATAATTAACAATCTTTTCCAAACTCTTGGGCAACGAAGAGTGCCATGCCGATGGGATAAAATCTGTCCAGGAGGGCAACGCGGCACGGAAGCGCTGAAAAGCACTTTGCGCCGGAACCTGTCCCCAGAGGGAAAGAAGCGCCCGATCGAGCCTTTTTTCTTTTTCAATACATGTCTGTTTCGTGGCCATTGTCTGGATATTTTCCTTAAGGGTCGCCAAGTCATTACCGATATCAGTGATCTCTTCACGGAGATTATCCCATACTTTTTCACGCACTCCTGCAAGCTGCTGACGCAGTGAAAATAACCCATTTTTTCGCTCTTCACCGCTCACGGTAGCCGTGACATCAATCGCAGAAAATTCTCTCTTGAAATCACTCAAGCCTGCTGTTGCCTGGGCGGCCACAGTATGCGCCACATCGGAGACCTCATCCCTACACGACCCAACAACCTGCGTCATCAAGGTCCTAAGTTTTCCTGCATGTTCCCTTGCAGCTTCTGCTGTTGCAAGGCCTGCCACGTCCGCGCTCCATACCGCAAATTTTGTTTCCCATGCCGCTTTGATTTCATTTGAAAATGGAGTCAGCTGCGGGGCTATGCCTAGGGCTCGCTGATACTCTAAATCGACTTCAATGAGTGCCTGGCGCAGATTATCTTGACCATTTCCTGCGTCTCCCTGCTGCACGTGTTCCGTCAACTGGTTCTTCAGTTCATTCATGGATTCTTCTAAACTCATGTGTCGTGCCAATAATTGAGCTAAGCCTTCTTTTTTAGCTTCAAACTCTTCTGCACTAATGAGTGAAAATTCTTTACTTTCTAGAATTTGTTTATCAGATGATCCCTCTTTTCGCTGCATACGGTTTTGGGAAACACGTTGGATTTTCAGTATGTTATTTTGGGGGTCCTGCACAATTTCAAAGCGGGCTCTTCGACCTCCCTCTAGGCGGGGGTCTTTCTTCCAAGGGGTCACTAAGATATTTTCTTTGGAGGAGGGGCTTAAATTTGTGTGCATAAATAGACCTCTATTAATAATTAAAAAACGGAATCTACACTAATTACAGTATTTTTTACAATACAAATTCATATAAAAAACAAAAACCATGAACAAGAACGGCAGCGGCTCATCACGTGAACAACAGGTTGACCTGTGGACGCTGTCTTTCAACTTGTCACGACTAACATCTTACCAAACAATTGTTAAGGTTGTATAAATTTGATCAAAAAGATCAAAAAGATCACAAGATCAAAAAGCCGTTTACGGGCACGCCACGATTATTTAGGACTCTCAAATCTCTTTTATCAAAACACCGGGAAATACTATGGCCAAAAAATCCTGTTGGATTTCGAGCTAAGATCACATTCATAGAGAAAACTTTCGGTCGCAGGCTAGCTGTAAATCGTAGCAGTGGATAGGATATTAAGTTACTTGATTTTTGAACGCGAAGGACGCGAAGCAAGCGAAGAAAACGCGAAGATTGTTTTTGTGCATCGAGAGTGCTTGTTGAAGACAGATCTTGAAAGCATTGAGGACGTTCAAGCCTCATAGATTAAATGCTTTACGGGGAATCCAACTGGATTTTTCGCCCATAGGGGAAATATAATCAGTAAATATTAGTTTAAACATTTAAGTAAACATTTAAGTAAACATTTAAGTATTGCTAGTTAACTTTTATTATGATAAACTGATTTTAGCAAAAGCAAATAGTGTTGCCTGCTAGTTTTGCCAAAATCCAACGGGATTTTGCGGCTATAGGTCATTGCAGAACTTATATTTTATTTAATTTACTTAGGATTTCATGAACAGCATTCCTTCCCCACTTTTTTTTAATACGACCCCCGACTCGCCAGCGGGTGCACATACGAAAAAAACATCCTTAGCCACCAAAGCCATTGCTATTTTTTTTGCAGTCTTGCTAGCTACGGGGGGCGCTTTAGCTGGAGCAACACCCTTACACCGAGGCGCTTTAGCTAGAGCAACGCCTTTAAACCTACGAAGACTCCAAGGCGGTTCTGAAATTGCGACTCCGGACGCATCATCTTTAAGACCTCCCACCCGCCAACATGGCCCTTTTTATTCCCAAGAAATGCGATGCCATCTAGCCTCGATGCCCATTATCAATGTGTGTGATTTAGAGGAGGCTCCCCTATTTGCCCCCGCTGGGATTTCATTGATTCAGACACATAGCCATCCAGCACTCAATGCTTATGCTGAAATCGTCGCGCAAGAAATTCCAGAACTAATGATTCCCTATGTCGAAGCAGTAGAACAATTAACTCCTTCGAGGGATGTCGCTGCTACAGAATTTCCGGCGAATATGGAAGCTTTTATGAATAACGGACTCTTTTTAGTCGGCAATGGTAATCGCTCTTGTGTGATCAATGAAGATTTCGGACTTGCCGACTATCCCAGGTGCCACACATTGACAGATCTTGTGGTTAAAGAGATTGCAACTGATCATATGGAAAGCCAAGTGTATACCGATGAAGCATTCAGAACGAAGGGTTTCCAGGTAATGGTTCCCGCAGGTGCAATTGCAGAAAAAAAAATAGAGGTCTCGTTAGGACTTAATCCAAAAAATGCAGCGAACTATCGTCGTGTCTTGCAACGTGTGACGACACAAGTATTGCAATCCCCTTGTTTTTTTAATAAAGAACCCGTTGATATTTTGGATTTCCTTAAAAGTCTTCACAAAATTTTGCTTAAAGGGATCCCTGCCAATAACCTCATCACTGATAGTCGGTTGTACCCCGGAGAATATCGTCGCGATGAGATTGTAGTATTCCATGATCCAAACATTGAAGGTACAGATTTGGAGTCATTAGTTGAACACCTTAGAAGCAAAGGGGCGACAAAAAAAGAGTTGAAATCTTTCACTAAAGCATTTGGTAAATTAGCCAAGCTTGACCCCAATACACCTCTTTCCGAGGCGATGACTGATCAAGAAATAAAATCACTACAGGAGATATGGTTCTTACCTCCTTCTCCTAGCAAGATTTCTACCCTGATGCTGAAATTTGTAAATCAATTAAAAACGTTTATAGCTCAGGACATACACCCTGTGGCCTTGGCAGCTTGGGCGCATTGTGAACTAGGACGCATCCATCCCTTTACCGATGGAAATGGACGGATGGCACGTATTTTAATGAACACCCTACTCATCCGAGGTGGCTACGAGCCCGTCATTATACCTAATGATACATTGTATACTGCGGCTCTCAATGCCGACTATATGGACGATCCAGGAGCCTTTGCTAGCTATGTCGCTGGACTCATTCAAGAGCAGTCTAAGGGACCCCAAGTGCTAATGGGTCCCGAATAATCATGGGTCAAAATTCTGTCGATGATCAGTGTTTCGCCTAGAATGTAACGCCAGGACTTCACCTTTTGATTTTAATGAGTTAAATGAGGCAAATGAGGAGAAATGAGCATGAATCTATAAGGAACTCTATTCAATCAATTCCAACAAGCCCATCATTTTGTCCTTAGTCGTCTTTCAAAGTCATTTTCAATTTCTGGAGTTATAAGAGCTTGTCGTTACCCACATCTATCAATCTAATATTTTAACCGTAACAGGGCATGG
>JBAWVE010000048.1:0-12230 GCA_037147435.1 Parachlamydiaceae bacterium | reverse complement strand
ATATTGTTAATCAGCATGTTACGAAAAGTCCAACCAAACTTTTCCGCCATAGGTTTAAACGCAATGTTTTTTGTGTTTTTTGTGATTATTGCGCGTGATTTCAATGTTAAATATTTTATTGTTAACACAGCAAATTAAATAACTGATTTGATAATAATTTAATAATTGATTTAAATAATTGTTATGTGTTTATAATCATAAATGTAGCTAGATACGAAAAAAGAGATTATCTATGATAGATCCAAAAATGTTGCCTGAATTTGAAAACCGTGATAGCGAAAGTCGTGCTTTCCCAAAGCCAGGCACACAAGGTAGAGATGGGAATCTTAGAGCTTATAACATTCAGCCCAGAGAGCTTCAGGAGAATACATTCGAATTAGTCCCTAAAAACATCGATAATAACAATTCAAAACAAATAATCAATTCTTCATTTTCAAAACAATTGGTAAATCTATTTTTAAAATAGTTAATCGGATTTATACTGTTGCAAAAAACGCATTTATATTTTTAAAAAATCCTCAAAAACCGGATAACAAAAATTCACACAAAGCATTAACCCCTTCGAATTCCAATTTTGTTGAAACGGACGATATTGGCAACCTTAGCATAGAAGACTTAAAAGAACTCGCTAAAATCGAGCGTAATACAGTAGTACAGGTTGATGCAGAAGCAAGACAGGTTGATGCAGAAGCAAGACAGGTTGATGCAGGCATAGCACAATGTCATATAAAAGCGGAACAAAAACACCTAAAATGTGAGAAGAAATTAGAGGAAACAACAGCCAAGGCCCCAGAACAAAAAGAAGCAATTCAGAGTATAGTTAATCAAAAATATTTGATGGCATTACGAGCACAGTACAAAATTTGGAAGGATAATACTACGGATCCAGAGTTGATCGAATTAGCCGATTTTGCAATAGCTGAAATAGAGCAGGGAAGGTTAGAGAGTTTTTTTGGAGGGAATCCTGACGAAACGGTCAGTCAGCTTTCGGGTTCAAGTGAGATAACAGCAGACACTGCATTCTTTGTGCGGATGAATAATCAGTTGTATGCTATGGCACGTAAAGAAACTCCCGTGAAGGTAGGGGATGTAAACGTAACTATGGCTGATGGTCGAACACAACATTTAACGATTAATAGAGTTTTAATAGTTTCTGAAGTAGACCATCAACTATGGAGAAACATTTTCGCGTTAGCGATTCACCAAATTGTTCTTCAACCAAATGCTAAGGGCACCATACAAGGGACAAGACAAACTAAAGAAAGTGATCCTGAAACTCAGCTATCTTATTATAAAGAAAATAAATCACCTAATATGATAGACTTAATAAAACAAAACCTTCCCGCAGAAAGAATAAAGATATTACATGAGATAGCAGAAACATTCTGTGAAGAAGCTGAAATTTTCTTAAAAGATGAAATAAACAAAGAAAACAAAGAAAAAGAAAGTAAAATAGAAAAAATAAAGAAAATAATACATAAATATTTAGTTGAATGGGATAATCTGGAATATGATGTTCTAGCAGGATTGCATAAGCATGGCGCTATTCAAACGCAAGAATTAGTTCAAGATATTAACAATAAAGATTCTAAATATATCGAAAATATGCTTGATGAAATCTTGATATCGAAAAAACCCGAAATGAAAATAATTCAGGAAGTTGTAAGCAAATTAATAGTATTATTCAAAACCCAGACAAAAAGTCCTCAAAATGGTGAGGAAGTAAATGAGCAAAAAAGTATAGAGTATTTCGAGATTGAACTTATTGCTTATATAGTACAAGCAGTGGGAGTGAATAGATCTTCAGGCATAGAAGGGAACGGTACATTTACATCGGAGACCATGGCATAACAACGGGGTCAGGGCTGGGGTGTCACATTTAGCCTTAAGCCGCCATCTTTTTCTGCTGTATAAATCGTGTTAATTTTGCGCCCAAATCTTCCGTGTTCTGAGGTTTTAAAATTCAAAAAATCGACACCTAAATTCCTTCTCTGCGTCTTGGCGCACCCGCGTCTCTCTGCGTTAAAATGTAAATCTACGCATCATTAAAGGCTTATAAATGCGTTGTAAAGGCATTTTAACGCAGAGACGCGGGGGCGCCAAGACGCAGAGAGGGGGTTGGACGTCAAGCATATAGGTATGAAAAGACCCGAGAGTTTGGATATGAATTAAGGACGAATATTTATCTGTAAAAACACGGTAATTAATTTTTAAATGTGACGCCCCAGGTCAGGGCTTAAATCCTTAGATTTCAGGCTTGGGTTGACAGACTTAAATCTAAGGATCTAAGCCCTGACCTGGGCCGAAACGAACGGGCCTAAAATCATGCTGCAGTCCTCTCTAAAATTCCAGAAACTTCCTGTGCTACTTTGATCGTTGTGGATTTTTTTGCAACCAACCCAGCTACAATTTTTTTTATTTGTCGCCGCTGCGTCTGGACACTTTGACCTATTTCACTAGCGGCCCATTCATCTATGTCGGATCGCTTGACATGTTTTATAGCCTCAGAAACTGTTTTTTCATCGAGTGGTCCAACGGCTGCCATGGCTGCAAGCAGAAGAGAGGTAAAACCAAATGCTCGTTGTTCCCGCTCCATGTATTTAATCTTTCCAAAAAGCGATTCTAATATCTCGCTGGAACCGATAAAACACTCTCCAAATTTTACATCTTTCGATAGATTCAAGAGTGACAGGCTGAGATGATCGGCGAACTGAAGCTCTCTTCCTCCCATTCTAACAGAAGAAATAGCCTGCTCGAAGGAATCTACAATATTCGTGGAATACCTTCTACTCTAACAACATGACGTGCTGCAACTCCGATTGAGATCAGGCGATTCCAGTAGTCAATGTCATCACGAAAAGAAATGAGCCATCCTAAGTATTTCCGGAGTTCCACAATGTCAAGACCTGGATTTGAGATTCCATGATCGAGCAAAATCAACATGTCTGAAGCCCACCTAATCATGGTGTCTACATTCATGTAACGAGCCTTCGCTCGCGGACTTGGTGGAAGTGCGCCAGGAATTAGAGAATGCTGCATCTTTCTTCTAGCCAGCGTAATAAGTTCACGAAACTCTTTCCATCTTGGAATTTTATCCAAAGTAGCTTCAAGGAGATTGGATACGCGGTGCGCAGTATCACCAACCTGTCGCGTCTCCGGACTGACTATTTGAAAAATTTTGATCCTTCGAAGCATTTCAGACCCTCGATCACTGCAGACAGCAATTATTTTTCCGACAGTAGATGCTATCTCTGTTAACATTTCAGCAACGACAGGTTTCTCTCTGAACAGTGGGACTTAGCTCCCGAAATAGTCTTGCATAGCCTAAGAAAGAGCAGAGAACGTTTGGTTAATCCTCCTTTTACTCCCGATGAGTACCTCCGAAGCCTTACACAGCATGGGTTTATCAAAAGTGTCGCCCTTCTCCGCCCCTACCAGTCAATCGTATAAACACTATATTTTTCTTTTTACTCCTCTTAAAGCTTCCTTTTTGTTATAACTGTCATTCTTGTTTCGAATAATTAAGGATTAAAAATGAAATTTACACATGTCATTCTATTTCTATTTACTCTATCTTTTCCAATATTTGGATACAGTGATCTGCATACAAGTGACAACAAGTCAATTGGGCTGGTCACGTCAAAAGAAGCAAGTTCACATAAAGACAAAAACAAGAATACCCCATCTGCGTCAGAGAAAAAGAAGAAAGGCACTCCTGCCAATCCTCAGCAACTCTATGAATCCAGTATCCAAAAAGCAGAGGAGGCACAAAGAAAGGAATCTTCAGTTCCTCGCACTTTGAAGAATATCAACGAAGTCTCAGCTTCACTTAACGCCGCAGCAGAACTGTACCAAAAGGCCATTTCTTTACTTGAACAAGCTCAAAAACTAGTCCAAGACCCTAAGGACATAAAACTGTTACAAGAAACGATCAGGAAATTCACAGCTAAAGTGGAGGCATGTCGAACAGAAGCTACTGAATGGCCGACTAAGGTTCTAACCCAAAAAAACGTCCTAAAGGAACGATTGGCATTCTTAAAAAAAGAAAGTTCTTCTTTGAAGGCTGATGGTCAAGAACGCCATTATTGGAATGTACAAAAGCAAATAGCGGGGATCCTTCAAGAGCTTATCAATATCGGAGAAGGCAACCCCACAGAACTGGCCACTCTTCAATCGCAAATCTCCGCTTTCGAAGGCAAAGCTTCAACTATCCATCCGTCGGAAAAAAAAGACACTCTTTCTTCAGAAGCATTAAATGAGCATAGAAAAATATTCTATGATTCTCTTGCGAAGGAGCAATCCGCAGAAAATTTATCACATTCAGGAATCATTCCCCTGGATGGACAAGCTTTTTCAGATCTATACACCGATCAATTATACCGTTATCTCATCCAAAAAGATGCGCCAGCTTCCTACTTGCGGGTCAAAGTTTACGACAATCAAACCCTCGTCCACGAAGAGAAAATCGCTATCCCTCTTCAAAATACACTTTCATGGGAGCATTATATTGCTCTGGATCAAATGATCTCTATTCCTGAAACAACTCTACAGTCACGCTTTGGACTCGATCTACGCTTGACCATCGTTTCTGATCCCTACCACAGCTTTTCTCTCCTGATTGCCCAGAAAGCCGCCCAAACTAATTACACGTTCGCTTTCTCCCTCGAAGAAAGTCCACTATATGAATTGGATTTTACCTCCCCTCCACCCAGCCAACTGGAAGCTCTGCGTAAACCTGGGGTATTCAATGCAGGGAAGCCATTAGAAACAGTTTCACCTACGATCCCTCTTTCCATTAATGATGGAAGCGGTAATGCCGATCCCCTGTTAAGACACGATCCTCGCCTCGATCTATTAGTAGAAGAGATGAAAAAAGATCCATTCGCTCTCGCCCAATACGTCTATAATGAAATTGAATTCTGCGATCCTTTCATGACAAGAAAAGATGGAGTTTTTCTCGCTCCCAGTATTCATCGAAGCCCCTATGGAACGTTTTTGGCAAAAGAAGGTTCTCCATGGGAGCAATGCGTTCTTCTAGTTTATCTTTTGCGGCAGGCGGGTTATCAGGCTATTTTTACAGAAGGAACATGTACTCTCTCCGCTTCTGTTGCTGAGAAGTTGCTGTTTTTGCAACTTTCAGGAGAAAAAGAAGTCTCCTTAAATTATCCAGGTGTCCTATTTTTTGATGAGCGGCAGAAAGAGTGGATTAGCCTATACCCCTGGATGAAAGAAATACATGTTATTGAAGGGCACGATCTTTATTCCTTCATGCCGGCAGAATACGCCAACGCAGACCTCTGGATAAAACAATATCTCTGCAATGATAAAAGCATCCTAAAACATATTGGAACCGATGGTGATGATACGGCGGGAGTTCTTTTCACTCGATTTATCGAAGAAAAACTTCAGGAAAAGGGTTTATCATTAGAAGACGTCGGAAGTCGCAAAAAAATCCACAAAAAACAATTTGCTTCATGGCGAGATTTCCCTCGCCCATCAATCAAAGGTGACTTAACAACGACTGCTAATTTACCTCAACGCACAGACCTATTCGCCTCATTGCAAATTAGATTGGGTGGTGTTGGATCATCTCCATTTTCCTTAGCTTATATCAATAATCAAACTTGCCCCATTCAATTTTCTTTTACTGGGACAAGCTATGATGTGAACATGCTCATGCCGAACGGTTCATCACTATCGATGTCCACAAAATCAACTGACAATATGAATGTTTCTGTAATCTATTATGAGCCGGTAAGCAACACTAGAAACGAAAAAGTTTTTCCCATTGCTGTGGGAACAAGCGCTGCTCTATGCTTTCAATTTGGGAAAGTGACTCCTGAAATTGTATCCCTTTTTGGTGAACAACTTTCCGAGAAAAACACACCAGATCAGCGATGGCAAGCATTATTTTCTTTCATTGGAGCGGCATATTATGAAAAATGCAGTCGTTATGAGAAAATCTTGGCCGATTTACATAAGGTTACTTCCACAACATACATTCGCTTTGGACTCGTTAAATTAGCGCCGGATCTATCCAAAGGAACGCTTCAAGGAAAGCCCGACTTGAAATTTCCACAGGTCGATATGAATCAGGGCTTAAGCTCTCTCGATCATCATATGCACCCTTTTTCTCTGTACAATGAAAACCATACAGCTTTTAGACAATTCTGTGCCTTAATCTGTGCCAACAACTCCGCAAATGAACACCAGATACTTCGAGAAATCTATGAAGACCCCTATGCTATTTCTACGGTTAAACTTCTGCAATTAGCCCATCAAGAACATCAAAAAAAAGGAGGATCGGGACCTGGATTTCTTATTTTTACCAATAAAAGTTTTAGCGATGCAGGCACACAACCGGAAATGGCGCGCCATCTCTATTTTTCTCATCTGAAAGACATTAACCTGCGTTGTATCAAAAATCTCGCGAAAGGACAATGGAAGCAGGTTGAGAATAGTTTCAAAAGCACTTTAATTAGTCGTGGCGATTTTGCCTATGCCTACATGACCCCGGGCGTGGTGCAAAGTCAAGATAACAAGGGATTGCGTCCCTCTTCATATAGTGGTATGGGAACTTTGATTATTAGTCCTTGCATGACAGCTTCCCTGATTTCCGATGGATCCATGACTCTTAACGGAGGCTATGGTTCACGTTTGCCCGACTGGATAGCAGAGTCGATCGACAAAAACAAATGGAATGTGATCACTAATGGCGAAAGCTACAAGATAAGGCCCGCAGCCCCTCTGCCAGGAATGCCGATACCCTCCAATCCAAACAATAGCAAAATATCCGACAGTAATTGGTGGAAATTAGGATCTCCCATCAATATCCCACTGATTCAAAATCAGAAACCAGTGAATGGTTTAAATACTGCAACATGGAAAGCCGAAGTAAGACCAGAACACAAGCCCTTTTTGAACACTGTTGCCGATCCTGTTGATGTCATCACGGGTGCTTTTTATGTGGATGAAGTCGACTTGACGCTGCCTGGACCATTCCAATTAGAGGTGCGCCGTAATTACAATAGCCAAAATCCGCTTCCTGGACTTTTAGGCTGTGGATGGAAATTGAGCCTTAACCCTGTTCTCATGGAAGAAGGTAAGAAACTCTACGCATCAGAAAAGGATGGAACCGTCATCGTCTACACATTCGATGAAACCTCTGCTCGATGGATTGTCCTCCCCGATGAAAATCCAGAATTAAACAACTTTAATCAACAAGGGATTGGTAGCACGGCAAATCCATTCCATGCTTACATAGAAAAGAAAGACGGATATATTCTCCACAGTCCTGACGGTTCTACTCGAATATTTCAAGATTATCTGCTCACCAAATGGACAGACCATTCTGGTAACTTCTTGACATTCTCCTACAAAGAGAACCGTCTGACGCAGATTGAAAGCTCGAATGGCAGCTTTCTTGGATTCCACTATAACCATGAAGGAAAGATATCTGAAGCCTACGCAAAAGATGGTCGAAGAGTTTACTACCGGTATAACTTCTTAGGCGACCTGGTGGCTGTGACACTGCCAAATGGCGCCATTATTTCATATGACTACGATCAGGACCACCAGATCATTAAGGAATCAAAACCACATGGACGTGTTTTAGAAAACCGATACAGAGATGGAAAAGTCTACGAACAGCTATCCCCTGCGGGCCTACAACAGAAAATGATGGTTAATGCCTCTTTTTCTTACGGTGATGGAGTGACGACAGTGAAAGATGCTGCTGGCGGCTGCACAGAATACAAAATTAATCTAAAAAAGATCTACAAGATTACTGACCCTGCAGGCAACATCACACTCCAATCGTGGTTCATCGATGACAAAACATACTACGATGCAGCAACGGCGTCGAGACAACCTTGGAACCAGCCTGGAGCTCATTCCTGCAGCTTAAAATCATCGACAGATAAACGCGGACTGACGACGCAATATCTTTATAATGCTAAAGGAAATCCACAAGAAATTACCCTTGTTGGAGAGGATCTCACAGGCAAGGGAGACCGCGCCGTCACTAAACATTTCACATACAATGATCGAAACCTATGCGTATTGGAAGAGACCCTCAACAATAAAACGATAACGGTTTACGATCCAGTCCACCCCTATCTTCCCAAACGGATCGAAAAATATTCCGGAGATACTTTGGTTTCTTTCATCGATCGGGAGTACACGGAACGAGGACACATATTCAAAGAAGCTCACTCAGGAGCAGTGACTCTTTGGACATATGACCAGCGTGGATTCCCAGAAACGATGACGCAACAGGCAGGACTGGATGACCCGGATGTCGTTACACGCTTTAACTACAGCGATCAAGGACAGTGTATCGATCTCATCACCGATGATGCCATCCAGCATCACGAATATGACATCATGGGAAACAGATATTGTTCTACAATTTCGTTACCATCAGGAAAAATTATTTCTAAAACATATGTGCGCCATGATCTCAATAATGAAGTTATTTGGCGCCAGGGGGATGATAGTAATGACACCCTACACCTCGATTACAGTGCAGCAGGACTCCTTCAAGCCGCTAGTCAGAGTCTAACTAAAGCAAATGGCTCCGCGATCGAACCCGCTGGTGTGGCATATACGCTCTATGAATACGATGCTTGCGGTCGTTTAATCGAAGAAGTTGACCCTCTTGGCAACTGCACGTACCGCGACTATGATGCCCTTGGACGCGTCTTTCACGTAACCAAGGAAGGATTAACGACAACATTCACATATGAGGCCGGAGGTCTCGTTGCTTCCGTCACATCTCAAAGCGGTGCAATGACAACTCGCACTTACACTTCCAATGGACTTCCAATCTCTGAAGTTTATCCTGATGGAACAAAGACTTCGTACGTCTATGATTTCTTTGGGCGTCCCATCGAAGAAGTCAAAAATGATAACGTTCAGACAATTCGCTACGATGACGCTGCACATCAAGTAATCCGCTCACAAGGAGAACTTACCGAAGTAGAAACGTTTGACTTTCGTGGCAACCTCATCTCTCGCGTAGATCCTGCTGGACATGAATGGGTAAAGACCTACGACGGGCTCAATCGTCTCAAAACAGAAACAACGCCTTCAGGCTACACAACAAACTGGAATTACCGGGGCGATACCATTACCTGTACCCTTCCAAGCGGCGAACAAATTGTCGAACGCTATGAAGCCGGTTCCCTTGTTGAAAGCCAAACTCAGGATTCACAAGGAATTCTCATTGCGAGCACACGTTATGATAAGCATCCAGATCAAGGCATGATTCAAGAAATCCGTGGCGATGTTGTTACTACTACATGGAAGAACACTCTTGGACTACCTATTCGCATTCAACAGGGTAACCTAACGACAACTCATTACTACGATCCTGTAGGTAACTGCATAGCCACCGTAGATGGTGACGGTCACCTTACCCAACGAAAATTTGATGGGTTGGGACGCATCGAAAGAAAGACTCTCCCAGATGGAGCAATCATTGGCTACAAATATGATGTAGATTCGAATCTCATCGCATTCCAAATGCCAGGCAACCTCACATGGGTGGCCGATTATGATCTCATGGGCAGAAAGAGATTTGAAGAACTGCAGGCCAATGGAAAAATCTCCCAACATTGGGACTATCTTTACGAGAACGGACAGCTCAAACAAGTTAAAGATCCCTTAGATAGAACTCATGCATACACTTACGATGCACATTCTAGAATCATTGCCGAAAATGTTGGTCAATATGCACGTACCTATGAATATGATCCACGAGGATTTCTGACCTCTCTAAAGGAATCAGGAAATGATGTTTCTCAAGTGGAACGAGTTTATGACTCTGCTGGACGTCTTATTCAGGAAGAGATCACTTTAAATGGAGCAATTGTTCACCGGACTCAGCAAAGCTGGACCCCATCTACTCGAACATTGGAAATTGGAAACCACAAACGAGAACTTTGTTACCAAGTGGGTCAACTCAAAAGGCTTGCCGTAAAAGATTTTGAACTTTCCTATGACTATACCATGAATGGGTTGCTCGCCAAGAAAACCTCCCCATTTAGCACTGTGGATACCCATTATAACACATATGGACTTCCGGAAACTATTCACACACAGCTCAGAGGTGATAGCTATGAAGAGATTCTTCAGTGGACAAATTCAGGGAAACTCTCAACTCAAGAGACAACTTACCCTAATTCCACCAGAAAAGCTTACACATACTCTTCACAAGGCCATATAAAGACTGTAAATAACGAATCGTACATGTTTGATTTTGATCAAGCAGGACGTGGCATTCGTACAATCTCGCCCAACTCAGAAATCCCAAGTAATGGCCTGGACTCATTTGGCAAAATCCTTGTCGAAGCAATCGATAACAAAATGATCGACATCGCTTACGATGACATCGGACAAGTCATCGCTAACGGGAACGATCGACTCAGTTGGGATCCATGGGGAAGACTCATTGCTGTCACGAATGATACTTACGACTGGTCTGCATCCTATGATGCTTTAGGGAGACGACTCAAAACCTACTACGCCCCATTAAAAAATGATTCTCCTCATGCTAAGCAGAGGGAACCGCTTATCACGACCTCGTTCTACGATCCTGAAGATAAGTTTCAAGAGATCGGCATCAATTATGATGGCAGAACCTTCTGGAAGCTTTGCAAAGACACCAGTTGTGATGCGATCATCGACGAGGAAGGAAATGTCGTCACTCTCGTGCATGACATTCAGGGAAACCTCTCAGCGATCGTTTCATCACAAGACATTATTTGGAATCAGCACGAACCATCACCTTATGGTCCCTTGAGCACACCATCTCTAAAGCCAGAGCTTTTCTCTGTGGCTCAAGCCCACATATGGCAAAGCAAACGCGTCGACCCAACTGGATACATTTGGCTTGGAGCCCGTTACTACAATCCGTATGGAGGCCGATTCCTTAGCCCTGATCCTATCAGTCATCCCACCTGTTTAGATCTCTACGCCTATGCCAATGGTGATCCCATCAATAACATTGATCCAGATGGTCGTTTTGCGTCTTATGCTTATCAAGGGTTGGGGTCTTTTACGATCGACTTATTTAACAGTCATCGAGTGCAAGGAGGACTGCGAGCCACTGCTGGTTTTGGAGAAATATTATCTGGATCGGCTCTAGCATGTATTCCAGGCGGAATTACTCAAATCGGTGGATGCATCGTTACAGCGCATGGACTTGATAACTTCCTAACTGGATGCTCTCAATTTTATTATAACGAATCCCGCACCCCAGCAACAGTTCAACTGTTACAAAAAACAGGAATGTCTCATAATGCAGCACACATGACCAATGACGTTGGCATTGTTTTGGCAACCATGGGAGCATATGCAGTCGAGCGTGCTGCAATGAGAGCTGTTGCTCCGCGATTTGACTTACCTAAATCTGAATTTCAGAACAATGGCAATTCCACGACTTTGTATCGATCAGTTAAACCGGAAGAGCTTATGGATATACGAAAAACAGGAATTTACCGCAATTTGGGAGATGCCGAAGGAAAATATTTTACAACATCTATTGAAGGTGCTTCTTCGTATGCCAAAAAAGCAGTATATGGGTTTGGTGATCCTCCTTATACGCTAACTAGAACATCAATTCCCAATAATATGTTAAATGGAATGCCACCAACTCCTGTTGATGGAGGAATTCCTGCTATGGTGATCTCTGATCGAATGTTAGAAGGGTTAATACCTGAAATTATGACTTGGATGGCAATTCCTAAATGAGGAGATTTAATGAATCCTGATATTTATATTAAGGTGAGATTCAAGACAACTATTGAAGGGGGGCGTAAAACGTCCTTAAAGCGAAAGACCCCCTTGGGGCCAGACTTTTATGCATGTCCCATGATGGTTAATGGTAAAGTATATGACTGCCGTTTATTAATCGGAGATATGGTGATAGATTTAGGAAAACACTATGAAATTCCAGTGAAATTTTTAGATTCAGAGTCAGCCTTAAAAAATTTATCTATTGGAAATATTATAATTCTATTGGAAGGTAGAGAAGTAGCCGATGGAGAAGTAACAAAAATTTGTTCTTATTGATAAGGTTAACTCTGGCGGTACAGCTACAGTGAGACCTGCGCAAGAGTCACACTTTATCGGGTTCCATTCTTGAGTGATTTTATTCCTTATCGTGATCGGTCTGGTAAAAATCAGTCAGAATCGGCCACTTGGCGATCAACAGAATCAGCCACCCC
>JBAWVE010000047.1:0-12235 GCA_037147435.1 Parachlamydiaceae bacterium | reverse complement strand
AAGTCTGGGTTAGAGCCACCCCCACAAGCAAGCCCCGGAGGGCGCGACACAAAACCATGCCATCAGACCTTTTCAGGAGCCATATGTTGTTAACCGAAACTTTTCACTTTGTAAGGTGATCAAGGCCTTTTGAACCATGCCGAAAAAAGGCTGCGGTTGATCGTAACCGATCGTTACCCCGATTTAAAAAAGTTCCAAGAATGTTTATTGCCTTGAGAAAATACTCATGCAACCTGTAAACTTGGAGAGGCTAGGGGAGGACTTAGTGGAAAAAGACATCAATGATGACACAGATGACACGGGCGAATTCGAATTCGAGTCGGAAGGACATGGCTCTGCCATGGGTAACCTCATGGACTCGAAAACGAGCCACCTTGACGACGTTCTCAATGAAAAGCTCGAACGGGCGTTTCATAAACAAACATCGCAAGTATTTGTTCATGATATTGTCAAAATTGCCAGTGAGCATGACCCGATCGACCTTGCCTATGCTGTCACACGGCTGCCTCCAAGCGCCCGTATTGTCGTCTATGACAACCTTCCCGACCTGAATGCAAAAATCATTTTCATGATCAATACGGGAAGCAATACCCGCGCTGCTATTTTCCGGCAAATTGATGATGCTGAAATTAAACGTCTGATCGAACGCATGCCCCCGGATGAAGCTGTCTGGATGTTGGACGATATGTCAGACCGCCGTCTTAAACGCGTCATGGATCTCCTTGACCAGAAAAAAGCCAACCGCATCAGAGAACTGCAAAAGCACGACAGGCATAGCGCAGGCCGCCTGATGACAAATGAGTTTTTTGCATTCCATATGAACACAACCATCGGGGATGTGGCCGCGCGCATCCGTGATAACCCTGGGGTGGAACTCACACGCAGCATCTTCGTCCTGAGCGATGACGGTAGCCTGGCTGGTTACATTCCTGCGCGCAATCTGATTGTTAATCCCCACTACCTCCCACTGCGGCAGGTGATGCGTCCCGTCCTTCATAAGGTCATGGTTGACGACTCTCGTGATGAGGTTGTCGATTTAGTGGAGAGATATAAAATTGCGGCTCTTCCTGTTGTTGATGATAACGATCTTCTTCTGGGTGTCATTACCTATGAAGATGTTGTGGAGGCAATGGAGGATATTGCTGATGAAACAATTGCCAACATTGCAGGAACGGCTGAAGATATGAGTGAGCAAGCCACCGTATTCCAGAGATTTTTTTGGCGCGCACCATGGCTCCTTGTCACTCTTCTGGCAGGGCTTGTCACAGCCACTGCCATGGCTTATTTCAAAAATAGCTCATGGTTCCTTTATGTTCCGTTCTTCGTTCCCCTTATTGCCGGGATGTCCGGAAATGTGGGGATCCAATGCAGTACAATTCTTGTTAGGGGGATGTCAACAGGGGGCTTGTCGACCGGCTCACGCTTTGGCGCTGTCCGGAAGGAACTTGTTATCGGCCTGATGATTGGCACGGTCTTTGGTATCTTTTGCGGTGCTGCCGTCTATATGCTCAACCATTTTGGCATCCACTCCGTCGGAGGCGATGCGATTGCTGTCGGAACGACAGTTAGCGTCGGACTCCTTGGCGCCTGTTTAATGGCTACACTGCTTGGGACATTTTCTCCGTTTTTCTTTGCCCGTTTTGGCATCGATCCTGCTGTTGCCTCCGGACCTATTGTGACGGCATTTAATGATGTACTTTCAACGCTAATGTTTTTTTTAATTGCCCGAATTATATATCCTATCTTCGCATAAATAAAGGATTTACGATGAGTATTAAAGAGTTTTTCGTACTACTTTGGATTAATTTTGTCGTGATGATTCGTAATATCGTAGAATTTTTTAAAATTGCTTTCCGTTATTACGGAACACTATCTTTTCTCAAAGCTGATGTTGCCCTACGGCTGATGTATCTCTTTCACAATCCCTACAAAATCAGTAAGCGTTTTTTAATGAATCGTGGTGCACAGGATGTTTACGCTTATGGTGAAACCCCTTTGACTTCCTTAGAGTTGATTGTGCGCCAGTGCACTATTCGCCCCTCTGACTGCGTTTTCGAATTGGGAGCCGGCAGGGGACGAACCTGTTTCTGGCTGCACAGTTTTATCGGCTGTTCTGTTGTGGGTATCGAGCAAGTACCAGAATTTATTGAGCGGGCAAATCGAATCGCACGACGTCTGAAAATGCAAAACATCGAGTTCCGTCATGCCGACATGTTAGAGACGGACTATTCTGGCGCCACTGTGTGCTATTTATACGGAACATGCCTTGATGAGAAGGAAATCAGAAAACTTGCGAAGCGTTTTGCAAAATTGCCTCCAGGAACAAAAATCATTACGGTAAGCTATCCCATTACGGACTATACGGACAATTCATGTTTTGAGGTAATGAAACGGTTTGTCGTTCCCTACACGTGGGGCACGGCAGATGTCTACCTGCAAGTCGTTAAAAGTTTATAGATAACAAAACAAGATAGATATCCTGCTTATCCTACCCATCCTGTTATGTCATTTTTAAACCGAAGATTCCCCTCGTGCAGGTGATCATCGCCCGAAAAGATGATTAGGGCCGCCATCAAACCACTTGTGACCTTGCGCTAAGGGCTTCAATAAAGACGTCGCAACAGTTTGTGATGAGATTCATATTCAAAAACTCACGTTTAAACAGTCGATGATAAATTTGGGTGATGAGTTCATTGATTCGATCAGGGGAGTCCGTTAAGGCTTTTTTGACGGCGTATTTTTTGACAAAACTGCTTTGCTCTACGGAGCTCATGAAGATATCATGAACGATTGTTGATGTGAGTCGGATCTGTTCTGCTAGTTGTTGTTCTGTATTGGGATCTTGTGGGACAGATTCATCAGAGAAAATCATGTTGATCCACTCCGGAGAAAGGAATGATTCTTTAAGAAGGTTGGCGGTGAGGCCTGTCAGATAGTCATGCGAGGTGCGCATATCCTCTGTGCTGTCCGTGACGGAGGTACTGACGATTCCCTGGAGAAAAAAACTATACCCCTGTTCATAGGCATAGGACATATCACCGATGTGAAAGACAAGATTCCTGACGATGTCGCCGAAAGCGGGATCAGTACGTGCAGGCGTATGAGAGAAATAGTGTTTAAGGATAGCAAGAACGTCAATAACAGTGATGGTTTCAAGATCGATGGGAGACTGGTTGATTTTTGCGTTGAGGATTTCCTGTTCACACATAAGAATCGTATCTTGTGCCATTTGCAGCCATTGGCTGTTTTGAAACGTGTCTGGATTAAAGTAATGAAATTGTTTTTTTGCTGATCCTATCAGTTTTTCCTGCAGAGTGGCGAGGATGTTGGGTCTATCCGATTCCTCATTGCTAATAAGTTGATGAAAAAGCAAGGAAAACTCTTCGGGGCGTAATCCTAGTTCCCTGCGCATCACGAACTTTATCAGGTTTATGTTAGTTGTGGGAATGAAGCTTTTTGCGGTCAGTTCATCAAGATTTACCTTAGTTGTGATTCTTTGAAATCCTTGATGGACGATGTTCATCAAATGTTTTTTTGCCAAGGCCCTAGCTTTGGATATAAAAATTGTTTTGGCAAGACCTAAGACAGGAATTTTTAGCCCAGCTAACTGCTTTGTTGTCTCCGGTCTGACTAATTCGTTTGCCAGTTCAGTGAAATGTTCTACGATACTCTCGAACTCTTCCGGGAAATAGAGCGTATTCCAAAGTGTCTCAAATGGATCAATGTCTTCAACGTTTCCCTCTTCCCCGACATTTCTTTCGATGGGAGCCAGCAATGTCAGCAGTTTATCCGCAATATCCTCATATAGGAGCAATTCACTGTTTTTTTGTGCCAGGTGTGGATCCTCTCCTTGCAACGTAAGATCAATTTCCTGACGGATCATCTTTTTGATAGGTGCCTGGCATGTGGGCTGCTGACTAAATTTTTCTAGAGCCATGTGTTCAATAAAAACTCGATCTCCGCCATGCCGCTCTACAGAATGCAAATGCTTCAAAGCCTTGGTCTTTGATTCGAGTTGGCTATCGTTAATCGGCACAATTTTTGCGGCCTCTTGAACATTTGTTAGCAGGGCTCGATGCTCTGAGGCATGTTGATCGCTGTGGATGATACCCTGGATGTGGTTTGTAATGACGTCATGCACTACTTTATCGAAAATATCAGGGAAAGATGCTGTGGTAATCGAGGTGGCCAGACGTTCCGAAAAAAAGTCTGCTATGCGGCCTGCGTTGATTTTTGTTGCTTCTCTGACGATTTCTCCAAGACGCAGTTGCACTGTTTTTTCAAGTGTGGTGCTATAGTGGTGGACTTTTTCGTTAACGAGGAGTGCCAGTGTGTGTTCAAATGCTTTATCGACCAGTTCCTCATTCTCTTGAATGGCTCTAACCGGGGCTGCAAGGCAGTGATCATAAATTTCATCGGAAAGAAGTTTACCAAAATCTCTAAAAAATGAGCGCAATTCTTCCAAAGATGAATCAAAAGTAATGTAGGGCGGTCCCTCAGAATAAGTAGCCCCTCGGGTAGTACCCGCTTTTATGGGAACTTTTGCTTGTATGGGTTTGTGGTTCAAAAGTGTGTGAGGACCTGTTTTCTTTGGGAGGCGGTCATCACGGAGCAGTGAAATTTCTCGTGTGGAAAATCCGCTCCATTCGCTGTGAAAATTGCGAAAGCAAGAAAAAATTGACTCTGCAACGCGACTGACTTTTTGCCATAGGTTTCTCAGGACGTATGAAACGACTCTGATTGGTGTAAAGACAACATAGGAAACAGTATTGACGACGTGTTGAATAGGTGTCATGAATTTTTAGCTGGGTTTCGAAAGCTTGATGGCACGGATTGCGAGAAACATAGGGATCTCTTGTCGACTTCGATTTTCCATCTTAGCACTTTTCCCGGTGCTGACCTTATCAGAGTGCCATTCCTCGATCAACTCGATGGCAAATCCTGCTTCGAATAGCCAGCGGCTGTACTCAGCAAGGGGTCGGTGGAAAGACCATGTTGTTACTGACTGCTCACCCTGACTTGGATGCGCCTGGATGGGGATATCCATCGAGGAGGAGTAACGGTCAATGCGTCTGTATTGGATTTGATTTTGCTCATCGATCTTCCATGATGACTGGCGCGGAATACGAAAACAGGGATGATTCATTGCAATGACCAAACGGCCCTGAGGGCGCAGGTGGCGCGTAATATTCTCTAAAGCCTGTTCAGGGTGCTGAAAATTCTGGATTGCCAGAACAATGGCGGCATGAGAAAAATCGGACCTCTTAAATATCAAAGGTTTCAATGCATCTGCGACAAGATAGTGGTGATTCGCCTGATGATCGTCGCTTTTTGCCGCTTTAATCAGGGAAGGGGAAACGTCTACACCAAGATATTCCACTTGTTTCGGAATGCTTTTTGCCAATATCCCTTGACCGCACCCCATATCCAAAAGCGATGCAGGAGATGAATCAAAAGCCAAGAGGCGAATCACTCCTGGAATGACCAATTGCTTGTGGTAGTAGTGCCCCTCATCCCCGACGGATTTGTTGTACCATTTTTCGACGGGTTCCCACGAGGTGTAGCGAGAGCGTCTTGCAGGGGGTTCTGTGTTGTTGTTGTTTGGATTTTTCATATGTTGAAGACTATATAACATCGCGCCCTAACAGGAAAGAAGAAAAATCAGCAGCTCCCGTAAATTTAATTTATTGAACGCGAAGATCGCGAAGTCGGCGAAGATCGCGAAGATTTTCCATAACGAAAAACCTTCGCGTAACTTCGCTTACTTCGCGATCTTCACGTTTCACTATTTAGAGCAGCGTTTTTTTTACGGGAACTACTGAAGAAAAACCGCAAATTTGACATATACGGAGAAATACTATAATATTATTTTTACTCTTTATATCTAATGGAGATATTGATATCATGGTCTTTTCTTTCGCCCTCGCAAGTGGTCTCGGAATGGGTACGCCTCAAGGAGTTCCAATGAAAATAGATACGCCCTCATTTCAGGAAGGCAAAACAATCCCCAAGAAATATACCTGTCAGGGGAGCGACGTCTCACCACCTCTTTTCTTCCATGAAGCCCCACAAGAAACTGTTTCTTTTGCCCTTATTGTTGATGATCCGGATGCCCCGGGTGGAACATTCGACCACTGGATCGTATGGAATATACCAGGCAATGTGACAAGCCTGGCAGAATCCGCAAAAGTCCCTAACCAAGGAACCAATAGTTATGGCGAGTTGCGTTATCGCGGTCCGTGCCCACCTCCCGGTAAACCTCATCACTACCACTTTAAGCTCTATGCGCTAGATATTAAACTTACCCTTCCTGAGGGAATCACCAAAAAAGAATTGGAACGGGCGATTGAAGGCCATGTCCTGGCACAGGCCGAACTGATTGGAATTTTTCAACGTGAGAAAAAATAGTGACTGCGATCTCCAAACAGCCAGTTACCCTTAAACCCGGTAAAGAAAAACCCATTCGCAACAGACACCACTGGATTTTTTCCGGGGCCGTTGCCACACTTCCCGAATTCACTGACGGGGCCTGCCTGCCTGTTATGACAGCCCAAGGTGAGCTTCTTGGCAGCGCTTATTTCAACCGCAAGGCAAAGATCATTGGCAGAATGATTTCTTTCGACAAAACCCCAGCTGTGGAGGCAATTTGCCACAACCTGGAAAATGCTGTCGCTCTGCGCCGCTTTCTCTTTGCGCAGCAGCAGATCGATGCATGCCGCCTTGTCAATGGAGAAGGCGATCTATTGCCAGGTCTTGTTGTGGATCGCTATAACGATGTTTTAGTGATTCAGGTGTCTACTCTCGGGATCGAACAATTTCGTCCACTGATCGTCGATTGGCTTGTCAGTCACCTATCTCCTCGCTGTATCTACGAAAAATCGCTAATTCCTTCACGCCAGGAGGAAGGGCTAAAAGATCAGCAAGGCCCTCTTTTTGGAGAGGTGCCTGCAGGGGCCGTTGAAGTCATTGAAAATGGACTTCGATTTGCTGTATCAATTTTGCACGGACAAAAAACAGGTTTTTTTCTCGACCATCGAGAAATGAGGCAAATGATTCGGGGGTTGTCTCTAGGTAAAAGGGTGCTTAACTGTTTCTCCTATACTGGAGGATTCAGTGTCTATGCAGCTGCTGGAGGGGCGATTGCAGTCGATTCCGTGGATATTTCCGCAGCGGCTATTCAGGCAGCAGAGCGTAACATGGAGTTAAATGGATTTGCGTCGCCAATGCACCACTATTACGCAGATGATGTTTTCCAATTTCTTCGTGAACGTCCACTGGATTACGATATCGTGATATTAGATCCTCCTGCGTTTGCCAAACGAAAGAAGGATATTGTGACGGCTTGCCGTGGTTATAAGGATATCAATCGAGTGGCTATGCAAAAAATGCCAAAGCGTTCTTTATTGTTAACAAGTTCTTGTTCGTATCACGTCGATGAGGCTCTCTTTCAGACAGTTGTCTTTCAAGCCGCAGTGGAGGCGGGAAGAACCGTTAAAATTCTCGGCCGTCACAGAATTGCGCCGGATCATCCCGTTAATATCTGCCATCCGGAAAGCGATTACCTGAAGAGTCTCCTCCTGTTTGTCGAATAGAGTCTAGAAACGGAAGATCAGGCGAGCATTGAGCCCATAGATATTGAATTGTGTTTCGAAGAAATCAAATGGATAGTTCTCACGGCTGCCGTATAGGCGTCGTTCAAAAAACGGGATCAGGGCCACTTCAAAACAATTCCACAGCATGTCGCCAACATAGGTCAATGGCGCTTCAATCCGGTATTGTAATTCATTGCCAATCTGCTGCGTCACATCATCAAACTCGGGGTCATCGGTCACTTTACAATGCGCTTCCCAGGGAAACCTGATGCGCGCATTGACTCCCACTGTCAAGCACGGGGTAATAGAGATATTTGATAGAAATCCAAATGCTGCAAAAGGAAATTGCGTGGTGAACTTGACTGGGATCGAACTTGTAGTAAAATTGTTAATTTCTCTAAAATAGCCGCCGCCAACATAAGGAGTGAGTGCCACGTAAGGGAAACATTTTGTCTGGAAGGTGTACCCTAGGGAAGCTTCAAGTTGGGCATCTGTCAGTCTTGAGCGGATTTTATCTCCTCCTCCGGAGTGTCCCTTGAGAATTCCGCTGCCGTAAAAAGCTTGTACCCCGTAATAGATTTTATACCGTTTGATATGATCGAACGTTATCCGGACCCCGACAGCATTCCCCTGTTGTTTTGTCCCCCCGTGTTTAGCACGACAGATACGATAGATTTCAGGACCTATACTGAGGAAATTGGGCGCGCAAAAAGCCTGGGTGGTATCCACACAGTCCGCAAAGGCTGGTGTAGTCTTGATTAAAAATATGCACAAAAATAGGCGTAGTAAGAGGATCATCGATATCGGTACCTTTTCTCTAAAGAGGCTAACCCTAGTGATATTTCACTATAAAGTAAATAAAAATCTTGTTATAAAGCTAGTGCAATAACTTATCCACCTAAGGGGGGGCCATGCAGTCTTTTCAAAATACTTATCTCAAAGCAATGTTAGCATCACTCGTCTTGCTGCCTATAGCCGGAACCACAAAGGAGATTGTTGTCGAAACAGAGACAGGGGAGTCATATGTACTCCATGTCGGCAAACATGACACATTCGATGAGGTTTTCGAATCGATTGCTAAAGTCGCTAATGTAAATGCCTCCGAATTTCGCGTGATGTCAGCATCTCAACCCCTTGTTCTTAAAGTTGCAAAGACAGTACGTTCGGCACCAAGAAGCTTTGAGGCTGGAATTACACAAGCTAATGCTGCTGATATTACCTACATCCTCAGAACGCTGGCCAATAGCTCTCTACCAAGAATTAAAGCGGAAGAGTCTTCACTGAAAAAAGCAGGTCAGAGAATCGACGACATCCATCCGCTCCATTTCCTCGGGTACATTTTTTCTAACGAGGAACTCAAAGTATGCGCTCGCAATATAAAAGGTAGATCCTGGGTTTGGAAGGGTTTTCTTAATGGATCTGTTGTCACATTGACCGAAGAACAGGGGAAGAACAATGTTCTACCTCACCTAAACGAATTTGCTGCGCGAGTCAATATTGACGCCAACCTTATCCTTCCTTCACTACAGGCCGGTCGATGGGAAAAATTTGTCACCACACTTATCGATGCAGTTCCTCGAGAAAGCGGGGGCAATCGCTACGACTATTAAAAGGGGACACTACTCTTTGCAATTGTTCCAATCGTGATCGTGAGTGAAGCAGTTGGGCAGTGAGATCTTCAATTTTCTGCTTTGGATGTACAGATTAACAAAAACGATAGGTTCGAGAATAAACGGCTTGGGATCTCGAACACTGAAAATCACGTCTTTTGTACAAAAGAATGTTTTGAAAAAATCCCCCAGGCTGCGACCTTGTCTCGAGGACTTCCTCCACCCGTACAGGAGCATCCCCGTCGCCACTTGTCGAGACGTTCCATTCTTTGGGAAAATCGGTTTTTCGTTTTGCTTTAGAAAAGCTTGATCCAGACCATCCATTTCATCAAACAGCAATAATCCGCTTGTCGCTCGAGGATTGCACTCGATAGCATACAGTATTCCGTCGACACTCTCAATAAAATCGAAGGCAATTTGCCCGGAAAAGCCGATTTTCTTAACGAATAGTGCAATCCAATCCAGAATTTTTTGGTGGTGAACGACTTCAAAACTAATGCAGGAGTTGCCATCAATTGCATAATTAACGGGGTATGTCCCGTGCGCGTAGATCGCTCCTTCATGACAGATGCTGTAAGTACAATATTTTTTTCCATATGCCCATTCCTGGGCAATCCAGGGGTTGTGGGGCTCAATGGCACTACCAATATCCGGAATAGGTCTTGCGGCATCAATTCGCAAGACTTTTTGGGAAGCGCGCGAATAGCAAGGTTTCAAGGCATATTCCATCGGCAACAGGTGAGTTTTAAAATCGTTTTTATTTCTGACTAATGCTCGTTTTAAGGTGGGAATTCCTAAGGACTGTAATAGTTCCTGAAAGGACCATTTGTTTTGCAGTTGTTCATAAAGCGCAAAAGTGGGGCAAAAAACCTTGCAGAAGGATGGAAAGCGATCGACCCCTTTTGATAAATGGGTGATTTCTTCGTAGATTGGGATCAATAGATCGATTTTTTCCTTTTCTACAATGTGCACTAAGGCATTGAGGTATGCTTCAGGTTCAAATCGCGGACTTGGCACTGTAAAACACTTTGAAACGGTATTGGAGAACCGGGAGACATGGGAGCTGATAGAGTCAGCAACGAAGACCTCATGTCCCTGTGCATGCCATTTTCTTGCTAGGTCCAGTGTTAGAAAGGAACGTCCAAAAGTGATCAGTATTTTTTTTTTGTGCTTAGAGTTCATAGTAGCTATCTTGGTAAAAAGTGAGTGTGCTGTCATGGTATTCTGATGTGATCACGCCTTATACTCTTTAAGTCTACATCTTTGCGTACCTGGAATGCGATTCAAAACCTTTCGCGTACTTTACCAAATCATTGGATATTGATTCAAGAGATGAGTTGCTCCAAAGAGGCGATGATCACCTACCCTATGTTACATAAGTATCCAAAAGGTACTGCACGGCTACAGGAAACTCTTGCCTTGGATTTTGCCAAGGGTACGGCGTCTCAAATTCTTCGTAAGCATGAAGACCAGCAAGATGAAGAAGAGTGTTGCCATCATTATTCAAAGTACCGACATCACCTCCTAGGCTCACTAATGTGTGGACAAGCTTAAGCGTTGCCAACTTGGTGCTAAATAAAAGACCAAGAGGCGTCCTTCCCTGTTTATCTCTTGCATTTAGATCGGCCCCCTTGCGAGCTAACCAATGGATCAGTTCTGCTTGCCTATCTACACCGGCACAATCAATGACTGTACAGGCGTAGTGAAGGACGGTAGAACCTTCCCCCACTTTTGCATTGATATCAACCCCTCTTTCTAATAGTGTGGCAGCTAATTCCAGTGCCTCATTATCTCCACAATCCATTAGTCGCAATAATAAACTCTTGGAGTCGATTACGATATTGGGATCCAGTCCTTTCTCTAGCAAAAAACGTAGGAATTCATAGTTTTTATCGATTCTTGCAATATTCCAAATTATTATTTCAAGATTTTCATGTGTGATGTCAAAAATATCAATGCCAACACTCATGAGAAAATCATATATTTCTCTGGTTATGTGTACTCTATCCCACTGTTTTTTCATGCAACAAATGTCCTGTGGATTGGCTCCTTGATCTACAAGGTAACGCGCTATTCTAAACTGCCCAGCTTCACAAGCTGTTATAAGGGGGCTTTCAGAAAACACATTGATAATTTCCATAACCTTTGAACGGACATTCGCACCACGTTCGACTAATAATCTAACAACATCTTCTTCACCACCCCGGCAAGACGCAGTCAAAGGGGACTCAGGTTTGATGGTGGTATAATCTTCCTCGTGGATGATCAAATGCGCCGGTTGGTTGATATGAGCACCAAGTTTAAGCAGTAATCTGATTTCGGCCAATTGATTGGGTATGTGGACCTCAGAGGCTCTATAGAGAATAGTTTTACCTTCGTTGTCAAATGCATCGATATTTCCTTTATTCTGAATAAGGAAATCAGCAATCTCATCAATCCTCTCTTTTGGAACGCGTCCAGCGTCTGTCTCATCCTTAGCTTGAATTTGAGTGATCAGAAAGATGACAAATTCAGTATGCCGTTCTTGACAGGAATTATGAATTAAAAACAGCGGTACGGTTTCTTTAAATAAATAAGGTAGTAACTCTTGTGTATTCCTCAGTATACCGTAAATAAATCCGTCATGACAGGCTAGCTTGTGCAATTCCTGCATGAACCTAACGACAGTCTCTATAACTTGAGGATTGCATAAACCGGGATTCCCTTGTTTTGATTCTACCATGAACTTTAAATGATCGGGTGTCAATAAGCCCGTTTCCATGTAGTATGGAAACGCTTCTATGGCCTTCTGCGGCCATTCTGTAAAATCACTTGTTAAGCAATCATCCAAGTTTTTGTTGAAAGGGTTAAGAATAGCGATCAATCGGTTGATACGGAAGGATAGCCCATTCGTGTATTCCTTAGCGTGTTCCTTGATGTTAATATATTTGACTGCTCCATCAATTTCTCTTAATCTCTCGCTGATTTTTAAGGCGCCTGAATTTGGGCATGGTTCAAAATAGAACGAAAATGGGTAGCACAAAGTAATCAAAA
>JBAWVE010000046.1:0-12248 GCA_037147435.1 Parachlamydiaceae bacterium | reverse complement strand
GATTTTTGATTACTTTGTGCTACCCATTTTCGTTCTATTTTGAACCATGCCAAAAAAGACGGTCGAATCGTACTAGACGTTGTTTTGAGAAACCTTGGGATCATTTGATTTCCTCGAGATCATGTCCTCTGAGCCCACACTCATTTAGGGCTGTCAAAGGTTTTTAATCAAAACGCTGTGTTCATTCTCGTGCTTCATTTTCCTATGTCTTTACTATTCATCTATTTCTACTTAAAATTTTAATATATATATTAAAACAATTTATTTAATTACTTTTATAACAAATACCTTGACGTATTATAGGAATTCGAAATAGAATCCGCATTAATTAAAATTTTAACACGGGTTCATTATGACAAATCACATCGCTTCCAGGCCTATGAGTCCTTTTATAAACACTTTTCAGGCTATTCCAGAAACATCGGATGCTGCTGTTGTTGACCGCCCACTGCAAATGGCTCATAGCTGGACTTACTGCAATCGTGCAAAACAGTACACCTTAGATCTGAAAAATCGCTTGGTTACTTCCTGGATCAAGAATCAGGAAACAATTGAGGACATCGCTCATGGAGCTTTAGGTGCGTTTGCTTTAACAACTGCGGCCTACTATGTATACTCCAACTTATTTCAGGGGCTCTCGTTGCCGGAGTTGCCAACAAATGAGGGTTCGGGCTTAAACTCGATGTGGACGGAGACGTTGAATGGTTCTAACACATGCGACAACCCTTATTATGCTAGTATAGGCCAATGCATTGTGGATTTAACCAAGTCCGCTACCCGTTCGATCGGTCTCGAGTTGAATGGTTCTAACGCGTGCGACAACCCTTACTATGCTAATATAGGCCAATGCATTGTGGATTTAACCAAGTCCGTTACCCATTCGATCGGTCTCGATATGTGCCTGCCTGCAGGAGTCGAGGGATGGAATCAGTTTTTGACATCTTCCTCGATGATCTCAAACATTACATTACCAGCGTTCAGCGAAATGGTTTCTCAAGCTGTTAGTAATACCTCTTTGCCAATGGCAGACATCGAATCTCCTTTAGAAAATGCAACACTCGGCCAATGCTTTGCTAATTTAACTGACTTTGTCAATAGTTCGATTGGTCTCAATATGTCACTTCCTCTCGTCGATGCAGTGAGGAATCAGTTTTTGACTTGCCCATCGTGGATGTCAAACATGACGTTGCCAGCATTAAATGAGAGTCTTTTTCAGGTTGTTAGCAATGGTTTTTCGCGACTTCCAAGCATGGTGCCCCTTTTGGGTGGTGTCACACTGTCTCCGTTTCAGAACTTTCCACATTCTGTTGCCGATGTGCGGAATGCTTCTACTGTCTTTGGGCCAGCGTTTTCTCCTGTTGTAGACAATCCACCCGAACCACAGGCGACTGATTCCTTGATGGGTATTGTTGTAGCCACGGCCGTAAGTTGTATGGGCGCCGCATTAAGCGTTCTCTATTCATGTGTGAATAAAAACAAAGAAACGCCGGTATTAAGTCGTCTGCCGGACGTACCTGCTTCGCCAAGACCTTTGCAAACCCTCAATCCACCTGGGTCCCCAGTCGTTTCTGGGGTAATTATTAGATTTCTTTCATTACTGGAGGTTATTGAATTAATTAGTAAAGAAATAGTTGATTGCTATAAATATCATGATTCTGAAATAAATGCAATAAAAATGAATGAGTACCTCGGAGTATTTTATCCTGATGGACCGCAATCTGAGGAACAATATTTAAAAGCTATCACACTTTCTTTTAAAATTCTCTACGATATGGTAGGGGATGAATTAAATGACGATGCTGCTTTTAATGCGATTATTGCATCTATGTTTAATCCGGAACAAAAAGAAAAGATTTTTAAACATTTTACAGATTCGGATAAGGCAGCATGTTCAAGATTGAATGAATTTCAACAGTTTCGAAATAAGTCACAGGATGAGATGCGCCGTGCTGCCGGTGTATCAATTTCTCCAGGGAAAAAGAGGGGGCCAAACAGACAAGCTAGGGTGGCAAAGCAGGGTGTTAAATCAGTTCAGTTTGCATCTCCAGGTTCACTCGCAACAGATAAGCCACTTCCAGTAAGGGGTCTTACAGTACCTGAAAACCCGATCATTATAAATGTTCAAAGGGTATTGGGAGAATTGAGAAATACGCTGAAGTCAAGCTCACCTATCGCGCTCGATTCACCTGCCGCGCACGTTTCGCCTGCCATGTTCGTTTCACCTACCGGTTTCGATTCGATTGTAGAGTCCTATCCAGTACTTGACACCCCAGAAGTTTCGGAGGCAAATTCACGAAGACCATCTGAAACTGTAATTAATTTAAAAGATGATGCAACATTTCTTTTAGAGAAAATAAATGAACTTAAAGGTTCTATTACTTTGTCTGTGCGTGAAAAGATTTTGAATGCTTTTCAAAAATCCCTTCATGATTTTAGTTCGTTAATAGAGACTGATCCAAAAAATGTGGGGTTAGAATCTCAAGGAGTTGAAATAGTTAGAAGTTTCTTTAGGATTTTGTATAAAATTTACAATATACAATTTCCGAAAAACGATAAAGACGATAAAGACGCTAAGTTTAATCAGGGTTTTGCAAAACTGTTCTTACATAGAAAACCGGAGACGATTTTTCAGTACTTTTCTGAGACTAACAAAAATGAATTTTCAAGGTTAGATGCATTTAAGGACTATCGAAAAAAGGAAGTGTCTAGTTCTCCACATGCTGCAAATAAAGCACAGAAAGAATTACAAAAAAAAGCTAATAAAATAAAACTTTTAGCTGGATCACCAGAACTATCTAATGAGAAAACAGAATTGGCTATATTTATTCTTCTTGAGATATTGACTCAGTTAGGAGCTGATGGTATGTGTAGTGATTTTTCTGAAACAAAGAGAAAAGCAATCTTCGAAAAAGATCAATTATCCGTTAAAGTGTTGTTTAACGCTCTTTATCAACGTGCTGCACAAAGATTCCCTCTTGATAGCCCATTCAATAACCAGATTAATCCTCTACATACACGTAAGCAAGATAAGCTATTAAATGAAGCGATTAATACACAACTTACCAGTGAGCAACAGACTATAATTTTTCATCATTTTTCCGAACATGATAAGAAAAGTTTTTCACGATTGGAAGTCTTTAAAAATGATCCGGTAGCGACGAGGCTTGATTTTCATCTTGAGGGAGGCGGAAACATAACACCTGCCAGATCCCAGAATAGAATCGACAGTCGCGTAAGTTCCCCACTAGTCCGAGAATCTACACAACAGTTGCTAGAGAGGCAAGTAGAGAGAGAACATCATCCCGCCCTCGGGTCGGCTGCTCACGCGTAGTAAGCCATTGTGGATCTCCGCAATGGTTTTGGCAATCGCAAGGCCCAGGCCTTGCGGTTGTTGGGCATTTGCTATGCCGCCGGGGATGCGATAGACATTTTCAAAGGCCACATCCATGAGTTCTTCTGGGATACTTTGTCCCTCGCCAGAGAGGGACATGACGACATAGTCGCCGCTTTGTTTTGCTTCGACTTCGATGGTGGATTCCGGGGGGGCGAATTCCATGGCATGGAAGGCTAAATTATAGAAGAGCAATTCGATGAGGTCTCGATCGAAAATAACCTCGGGTAGGTTGTCTTCGATGTGAATTTTCCAAGAGTAATTTGTCATACTTTCTTGAACTCTTTTGTGCCAGGAAACGATCAATTTTTTCAGGTCATTTTTAATGCGGTTTACCGGGGTGATTCCTGCACTGAGGTTGACCATTGATGAGATATTGTCGAGGATGTGTGAGAGGCTGTTGGAAGAGATGGAAATTTGTTCGAGAGGTTGTATTATCTCATTAGAGTTTGAGGGCTGTTCGTGTTTTTTGAGTTCTTTTACTGAATCTTGGATGCTTAGCAGGGGGCCTTCAAACAAGTTTGAGATAAGGCTTAAAGTGGATTGGTAAATTTTTTCTACCTGTTTATGTTCTTCAAATTCCTTCGATTTCTCTTCTGAAAACAGCCGTTCGATATAATTGGCCAGTTGTTGGCCCACAGTGTATAGAAAGTTTTTCTCTTCGATATTCAGCTCTTTATTGTCCTTTTGGCGGTACGCAAGAACGCCCACCACTTCATTCGCTCCCTTAAGGGGAATATACAGATTCTGTGCGAATGGCAGGGTTGATGTCGACCATCCAGCTTCTGCTCCGTTATGAAAGACCCAGTTGACTGCAGCCTTTTCCTTTTCGTCTTTGAAGGCTGGAATGGCCTCATCAAAGAGGAGGCCGTCATCCTTCTGCTTAACGATGATTTCGCAGTGTCCATCGAGAGCTGTGTTTAATCCACGTTTGACCGATTGCAGGACATCCTCAAGCGATGATGCTGCGGCAATTTCCCTGACAATTTCGTATAGAATTCGAATAGCTTTTTCCCGTTTTGCCAACATCTCCTTATGTGTCCTTCCTCTGTCGATGAGAATACCCGTCGTGATTGCTGTCAGGAGGTAGAGGGCCAAAAGCAGGTAGTTGTCATCTGTTGATGTCTTTTGACCGGCTTCATTATGGGTAAATAAAAAGAGCCAGATAAAGGCGTATAAGATTGACGCAAAGAAAATCGGGCCTTTCTTGAAAAACAAGCTGAGTGACAGGATACCTAGCAAAAAAATGAATCCGGCAACTTTATATCCGATGAATGGGAGGATCATCCAGTTAAATAAAGTGAGTCCAAGCACACAACCAAGGACGACTAAATAAGAGGATACGTGACTGCTAAGCTGGAAAAACTTCAACTTTCGTTCATTCGTTTTTTGATAAAGTGTTTGTCTAATAACGTGAAGGTCAACATCGCTGCATTCCGCTGCCAAGCGATCCATTAATGTATTGCGTTGGAAAAAATCCAAAAATGGTCGGCTGGGGGGTCTGCCAATAATAATTTGAGTCACGCTTCGCTGTCGCGCTACCCTTTGAATTGCTAACGCGATATCCGGGTCGGTGGTGGTAATCACCTCCGCTCCCAGGTCACGCGCCAGGGTTAAATTTTTCGTCAGCATTTCCCTGTCTTCCTCACTGAGGGTGCTTCCGTTATCTACGTAAACAGCTATCCAGGGGGCATCGAGATTGAAGGCCAGGCGGCGTGTAATCCGTACGAGTTTCTGAGAATGAGGGCTATGGCCGATGGCGACAAGCAGGCGCTCCCTTAGTTTCCAGGCGTCGGGGCGTTCGAAGGATGAGACCATGCCATGCAGCTCATGCTCCACCTTTTCCGCTGTATAGCGCAGGACAATTTCCCTGAGTGCTGTCAATCTGTCTTCCTGAAAAAAATTGAGTGCGGCAACAGTGGATTGGCCTGTGAGATAAATTTTCCCTTCTTTAAGGCGTTGAAGAAGGTCATCGGGGGTGAGATCGACCAGTTTAATGAACGTTGCCGCATCGAGGATGAGATCCGGCACCGTTTCCCTGATGGTGATCCCCGTGACTTTCTCGACGAGGTCTTTAAGGCTTTCGATATGCTGGACGTTTAATGTTGTGTAGACGTCGATTCCATTATCCACGATTTCGAGGACATCCTGCCAGCGTTTAGGGTGTCGAGAGCCCTTAATATTACTGTGTGCCAGTTCGTCAACCAGAACGAGTTGTGGTTTCTCTTTCAGAACGGTATCCAAATCAAGTTCAAAGAACGAAGTTCCCTTATAATCAATTTGTTTTTCAGGGATGACTTCCAGCCCCTCAAGAAGCTCTTGCGTTTCTTTTCTGCCATGCGAGTCTACTATTCCAACAGCAACTTTTACGCCTTCTGTTTTTAATTTTTGCGCTGCTTCAAGCATCGCGTATGTTTTACCGACGCCTGCAGCCATCCCTAAAAAAATTGTAAGCTTACCCTTGCGCCGTTTTGTTTCTTCTCTGTTCACAACTTGTAGAAGATCTTCCGGATTCGGGCGATTATCATGATCATTGTTGTTATTGTTTCCATCCATATCAGTACAGGCTCCAGGTGAGCAGCATGTCGATGAGCTTAATTCCGATGAATGGGCTAATGATGCCGCCAATGCCATAGATGAGGATATTTTTTTTCAAAAGGGCATTGGCTGACCTCGCCCCATAGGCAACACCTCTAAGGGCCAATGGAATCAGGGCTATGATAATCAGTGCATTGAAGATGACAGCACTTAAAATTGCCGTTTGGTGGGAGTGAAGCATCATAATATTAAATTTCCATAGCGGCCCAGTAGTTTCACCTTCAAGTACATAGAATCCAGAAAAAATAGCCGGTAAAATGGCAAAATACTTGGCAATATCATTAGTGATGCTGAATGTTGTCAGGGCTCCGCGTGTCATGAGCAGTTGCTTGCCGATTTCGACAATATTAATTAATTTCGTCGGGTTGCTGTCGAGGTCAACCATATTTCCAGCTTCCCTGGAGGCTTGTGTCCCGGTGTTCATTGCCACTCCAACATCTGCCTGGGCTAGCGCTGGGGCGTCGTTGGTACCGTCCCCTGTCATCGCCACCAGGCGACCATTTTTTTGCTCTCTGCGGATAATGTCAAGCTTCATTTCAGGTGTAGCTTCCGCAACGAAGTCGTCGACACCTGCCTCTGCGGCAATTGCTGCTGCTGTGAGGGGATTGTCCCCGGTAATCATGATGGTACGGATGCCCATACGGCGCATTTCCTGAAATCGCTCTCTAATTCCTCCTTTAATAATATCTTTGAGATAAATAGCCCCAGAAATTTTTCCGTTGTCGCTAACGAGCAGTGGGGTGCCTCCTTTTTTGGCAATCGATTGCACCCAGGCATCTACCTGAGGGGGTGTGATGCCGCCTTGGGATTCGGCATAAGCTTTGATGGCGTCGACGGCCCCTTTGCGGATTTTTCGGACAATCCGGCCATCGCCGTCGCGAAAGTCCATTCCACTCATACGTGTGGATGCAGAGAAGGGGATAAAAGTGGAATTTGAGACATCCAGGGATTCAGCTCTGAGTTCAAATAGTTTTTTTGCCAGGACGACGATGGAGCGTCCTTCAGGTGTTTCGTCGGACAGGGATGCCAGTTGGGCGATGGTTGCGAAGTCTTTGTCGGAAATTCCCTGTGCTGAGATGAATTCTACGGCCATCCGACTACCCATAGTAATCGTTCCTGTCTTATCTAGGAGCAATAAATCGATATCGCCTGCCGCTTCAACAGCGCGTCCGCTTCTGGCGACAACATTATAGCTTATCAAACGGTCCATTCCGGCGATGCCCACGGCGCTTAGCAGGGCGCTGATTGTTGTGGGAATGAGGCAGACGAGCAGTGCCGTGAGTACAGGAATAGTGACAACGGGTGATGGGGAAGAGGTGCCGATTGTCACCGTATATTCAGCAAACAGTTTGATGGAACTAACGGCGATGAGGAAAATGATTGTCAGTGAAGAAAGGATAATATTCAGGGCTATCTCATTAGGCGTTTTCTGTCGCTTTGCCCCCTCAATCATTCGAATCATGTGGTCCAGGAAGCTTTTTCCTGGTTCGGAGGTGACACGTATTTTCAACTGGTCGCTGACAACTTTCGTTCCTGCAGTGACTGCACTGCGGTCCCCGCCGCTTTCCCGGATGACAGGGGCCGATTCACCAGTGATTGCGGATTCGTCGACTGTGGCGACCCCTTCGATGACATCCCCGTCGGCAGGAATGATGTCGCCCACCTCGCAGATCACGACATCGCCCTTCTTTAGTGAGGTAGAGGGGACTCGTTCTTCAATTTTCCCTTTGAGTTGTCTGGCAAAGGTGTCTGTTTGAGCTTTTCTCAGGGAAGCGGCGTGTGCCTTTCCCCGGCTTTCGGCCAAAGCTTGGGCAAAATTTGCAAAGAATACAGTGAACCAGAGCCATAAGGTGATCTGGATATGGAAGGGGACAGGAGCATGGTGAAAGGTTTCTTCAATGCTATATAGGGATGTTACAAGGGCTCCCAGATAAGTGACAAACATCACAGGGTTTTTTATCTGGACGCGAGGGTCAAGCATGATAATGGAATTTTTCAGGCAATCCCCAGCTTGCGCAAGAGAAAGAAATTGGTTTTTTTTGTCTTCCGGCATAAGGTACTCACAGGATTCAAATGTGTTTTTCTGTTGTATTTTTTACATTACAGAAATTTTTAGTTTATGAATACCCCTTATCCCACTTCGCGAATTCTTTGGCGTAATAGGTGATAATGAAATCGGCCCCGGCGCGACGAATCCCTGTCAGAATTTCCATCACAACATTTTTCTCGTTGATCCATCCTTTTTCGGCTGCGGCCTTGATCATCGCATATTCCCCACTTGTGTGATAGGCGCCAAGCGGAATATGCGGGTACGCTTGTTTGATGCGATAAATGATGTCGAGATAGCTGTGTGCCGGCTTGACCATCAGCATATCGGCCCCTTCTACGATATCGAGCTGCACTTCCCTTATTGCTTCGTGTCCGTTTGCTATGTCCATCATGTGCGTGCTGCGGTCGCCAAAAGAGGGTGCCCCCTCTGCAGCTGCGCGAAAAGGTCCGTAGAGGGAAGAATTGTATTTCGCTGAATAGCTCAGGAGTGGAATATGGGAAAATCCCGATGAGTCAAGGCCTTCGCGAATCGTAGATATCATTCCATCAATCATCCCGCTTGGGGCTATTACATGAGCACCGGCTTCCGCGTGGCTGATCGCCTGTTTAACGAGCAACTCAAGGGTTTTATCATTATCAACGTCAATTCTTCCCGTTGTTTCTGTCAGAAAGCCGCAATGGCCATGATCGGTATATTCGCAGAAGCACACGTCCGAAATGATGAGTAAATCAGAGGACGTTTCGCGGATTTTCCGGATGGCCGATTGAACAATTCCGTGCTCATCGTACGAGTCCGAACCGCAAGAATCTTTGTGGGAAGGAATACCAAAGAGAAGCACAGAGGAAATGCCCAGGTCGGTGATTTCTTCAATTTCTTCAGCCAGGCGATTGAGAGGAATTTGGTACTGGCCTGGCATGGGTCCGATCGGTTTTTTTTCTCCATCTGTCCCCTTGATGAATAAAGGCAATATGAGGTCGTTGATATTCACTTGGGTTTCGCGGATCAAATCTCTTAAAATAGGATGTTGTCTCAGTCTTCTCAAGCGCAGGGCCGGAAATGTGGATACTGTCATATATGCTCCTGGTGGCTGTTCATAAAGTCGAGTTACAGTCGTGAACGTGCACGAAGAATTTGGAGTGCGCGCGACTTGTCGCCGCACTCCAAATTCTTCGCTTCATCTTAGGTTATTGTTAAATTAAGCATATACATCAAAATTTTTTATGGGATCTCTTGCCAATCCCCTGATGAGGGCGACACTCGTAACAAGGGCAAGAGCCAGCCAGTACCACGAAATACTGGATATCATGCCGGTGGACTTGAAAAGCCAGAGGGATATGACTACTGTGGGTCCTCCAAACAGTTGCGAACCAATGGCATGGGCGAAGGAAATGACTGTGTACCGATGGGCTGGAGGCACGAGCGGCTGGGCCCATGCATGGAAGGGGGCTGCAAAGGCGACGCCAAACAGGACGAGGCAGATCCTGACTCCAATGACGCTTGCCAGTGTCGCATTTTCTAAAATCATGAACAGGGGAATGGCAGAGGCAACAATTCCCAAAGCGGCTCCCAACATCATTTTTTCCCTGGAAATTTTTGAAGCTATCCAACCAAAAAGAGGCAAGAGCGCAAAATCCAGCACAAGTAATAGCGTGTTGAGGTGAATCATGTGTTCTTTTGTCAACGAAGAGATCAAGGGGATGAATCCATTGATCAACACAAGGGCTACCGAGTAGTTAGCGTAAGAAAATCCCGCGCTGATGCTGATGATAAATAGGGGGCGGCGGTAAGTCCACAAAATTTGCAGAAGATCCGAGACGGAGAGAATGTTTTTTTGGGGGGGATCATTTTGCACTGCCGTTTGCTGAATGATCAAACCTGATGGCAGTTTGCATCTTATCAGGCAGCCAAAAAGGGCTGTCAGACATCCCAACACATAGAGCAGCCGCCACCCCTCTGCGAGGAATCCATATAGACTTAACAGGGAAACTCCTGCAGAAGCTAATATAATTCCCCCTATTGTTGAGGCGCTGTAGAGGCTGCTTAAAATGTCATGCTTTTCTTCACATGTATTTTCCAAAAGAAAAATTGCGCCACCCATGTTTTCTCCGGCTGAAAGGAAATTCTGGGCGAAGCGGCTAAAACAGAATAGAAGGGGGGCGATCACGCCAGCTTGCGCAAATGTAGGACTGATTGCCACGCAGGCAGAGACTACAGACATGCCGGCTAGTGTTAGGAAAAGTGCTTGTCTGCGGCCATAGGCATCTCCGATACGGCCAAAAAAAATGGCCCCAAGAGGACGTGCTATCATCCCCAGCGGGATCATCGCATAGGTAAGAATTAAGGCGACAATCAGGTCTAGCTCAGGAAAAATCAGGGGTGCAAGGAATGGGGATAAAAATCCAAACAAAGCGGCATCGTAGTGCTCAAAAAAATTACCGAGACACGCGCTCCAGAGTTGTAAACGAGAAGATGTTTGTGTTGCCATAATTAATAAGACGACAGTTTACTCCTTATTCTTTATAATTGCAATTTGTGAATCCAACTCAGAGATTATCCTATTTCCGACTTTCATCGAGAGGTCAATGGAATACGCCGCTTTTGATGACGCAGGCGATGGGGATTTTTGCAACAATGGCGATGAGGTGCCCGACCGTCGTCAGGTTTTCCGGGACAAGTTCGCCGATGTCGTACTGCGTTTCTAATTCCGAGAGGATTTCGACGAGATCCAGGGAATCGAGGCCTAAATCACGTCCTAGACTCATGTTGAAATTCACTTCGCTGCAATCGAGATTAGCTTTATCAGCAATCAATGTGACAACGGCATTTCGCAGGGCTTTAGGCACTAGATTTAAATTAAAAACGTATTCTTTCGTCTGATACTCATGTGTGAGGTAGCTCGATCGCCAGAAATAGTCCGGCACAACGTAAAGAGATTCTCCCATCGGTCCCCACGATGCATTAAACGTGTTTTCAAGATAACGGTTAACTTCGACGCGCGTGCCAAAACGGGGGAAATCGGGACCTACCGGGATAAATTCCACTAAAACCTTTCGTTTGGGAATGAAGAATACGGCGTTTAGCAACAGCATTTTTAAGGATTTCCACACCATCCGCAAAGGCTGGACTGATTGTGTTCCCCACCGGGCTTCCAATGGCGTCGCGTAAGAGAAGCGGCTGCCCCATAAACCGGTGATTCTGACCAAAATAATGGGCACATTGGGACATTGCTGGACGATTAGGGTGACGGCTGACTTGCCATGTATCAATTCCATTGGCGTTTTTTTCACGACTCCTGAAGGGAAAATCAGAAAATTCTTCCCTTTACGTAATCCATCAGCGGTGCGCGTGACAAGTTTATGCAGGTGGCTCGTGTGCTTTTCGGACCGCTTTGCGGGGATATTAGGGACTTTAACGACCTGTATGGACTCTTTACGTCTGGCGGCCCAGCGCAAGTAGGGAAGCTTAAATGTGAGGTCCAGGGCCCAGATGGAAAGGGATAGTCCCTCCCTCAAGATTACTGTACCCAGAATGGAGGCATCGATATGGCTGCTGTGATTCGACAAAAAGAGGACAGAGCGATTAACCCCGCCCCTTTTTGGGTCGAGGCACTCTTGGCCTTTGACTTCGATTTGATAGCGCAAAGGCAGCAAAAGGGTGTGCGAAAGCCAGAAGAGGAAGCTATGAAACACCTCCATTTTCTCCGTCCAGATGTTTTTCAGTCGTCCAAACATAAAACTCCTCGCATCCTCATTATAGCGCAATTTTTATATTTTTGAAATGAGATAAAGAGGGTGTTATTTAAATGTAGGCGTTTTTTAGAAATGTCCTACTTCTGATAAATAGAAATGTCCTGCAACAGTAAGTACTCATAAAGTGGAGGTAAAGCTCATATCGGGTACGATTCAACCATCTTTTTTGCCCTTTTTCTCTCCTTTTGTAGCCCACACCAAGTGAAGCGAGCCTGCGAGCGGAACGCGGGTGTGGGGAACGAACAACAGTGTGAGTTAACCAGGGACTGGTTCCTCTTTTTTGTTTTTCGACAAAGCAAAAAAGAGGAACCAGTCCCTGGTTAAGTCTCGTGCCTACGAGGTACCCACACCCGCGTTTCGTTCGCAGGCTCACTTCACTTGGGTGTGGGCTACAAAAGGAGAGAAAAAAGGGCATGGTTCAAAATGGAACGAAAATGGGTAGCACAAAGTAATCAAAAAT
>JBAWVE010000045.1:0-13448 GCA_037147435.1 Parachlamydiaceae bacterium | reverse complement strand
GATGCACAAAAACAATCTTCGCGTTTTCTTCGCTTGCTTCGCGTCCTTCGCGTTCTTCGCGTCCCTTGCGTCCCTTTCAGTTTTCTCCACAAAAAACTACCTTCTAGTAAAAAAGAGTTGACCAACACCCTAAGATATTGGTATGTAAAGAGGGGCAAAAGTTGAAATCGTTTAGGAAGTTGTGCATATGAACACAGAAGAAGCTGTCAGGACATTGAAGGAAAAGGTCATCGGTGCGGTGGTTGGGGAGAGCACTTTGTGTGGGCAGACAACTGTGGAAGTCCGTATCGAGCGGTTGAAAGAAGTCCTCGTTTTTTTGAAGCAGACACTCAAGCCTGGCTATGAGGTGTTGATGGATTTGACCGCTGTTGACTATATCCATCCTGTTAAACGGACAAAAATCGTCTATTTGTTGCACAACCCCACTAATTATACTCGTCTTATCGTGACGATTTATATCGACCGTGAAGAGCCTATTCCCTCTGTGATTGATTTATGGGAAGGGGCCGACTGGTATGAAAGGGAATTGTACGATCTGTTTGGTGTCCATTTTATCGGACACCCTGATATGCAGCGAATTTTGATGCCAGACGACTGGAAGGGGCATCCGTTGCGGCGCGATTACGCGTTGACAGAAGAACCTGTAGAATTTAAACATGGCGTTAAGCCAAAAGTACCGTCAGAGATCATCCCTTATGTCAAAAACTTTGTACGATCTTGACAAGCCGGAGCGATCCGGTGAAATCATGGAGCTCAATCTTGGTCCCCAGCATCCTTCGACGCACGGGGTGTTGCGCCTGAAGCTTCGCCTTGACGGTGAAGTTGTCGTCTCGGCGGAGCCTGTCATTGGCTATCTGCATACCGGTGTCGAGAAGGAGTGCGAGACACGCACTTACCATCAGGTGTTTACTCTGGTGGACCGTTTGGACTATTTATCAGGTCCCTCAGAAGAACAAGCCTTTGCTGCCACAGTAGAAAAACTCATGAACATCGAAGTTCCTGAAAGAGCCCAGACGATACGCGTGCTTCTTTTGGAGCTTTCCCGGATTGCCAGCCATCTTATCTGGTGCGGAACCAGTGCTTTGGAACTGAACATGTCTTCTGTTTTCATGTATTGCATGGCGGAGCGGGAAAAGATTTTAGACCTGTTTGAGGAACTTGCCGGTGCCAGGATGTTTCCTTCGTGCTGGCGTATTGGCGGATTATCTCGGGACACGACTCCTGCCTTTGAAGCTAGTTTGAAAGCCTTTGTGCACAATTTTATGAATACGTGGACGGACCTCAATAACTTGCTGACAGATAATTACATCTGGTGTGAACGGTTGCAGGGCATTGGAATGATCGATCAGGAAACCTGCCGGCAATATATGTGCACCGGTCCAGTCATCCGCGGTGCCGGTGTTCCCTATGATATCCGGAAGGTTTACCCCTATCTCGGCTATGAAAATTATACGTTCGATGTCCCGACATATCCACAAGGGGATGCTTATGCCCGTTATATGGTGCGGATGGAAGAGATGCGGCAAAGCCTGTCCCTGGTGCAGCAAGCGCATGCGCGCCTGAAGCCAGGACCAATTTTAATCAGTGACCGAAAAGTCGCCTTGCCGCCCCGTTATGAGCTCGCACGCAGCATGGAAGCAGTGATCCACCAGTTTAAGCTGGTCAGCGAGGGAATACACCCGCCTGTTGGGGAGCTTTATCACTGCATCGAGTCGGCCAGGGGCGAACTGGGTTGCTACCTCGTCAGTGATGGAAGCAATCGCCCTTACCGATTGCGTGTGCGTTCTCCATCGTTCTCCCATGTGGAAGTATTAAAGAAGATTTTACCTGGATTGTTGCTTTCCGACGTTGTTGTCGCTATTGCCAGTCTTGATCCTATTTTAGGAGACGTAGACCGTTGAGGTTGAGGAATTATGCTAAGTGAACAAGTAAAAACTGCTATTCTGGTGCTGCAGAAACGGTATCCTGAAAAACGTTCTGCCCTCCTTCCTGCGCTTCATTTGGCACAGGCAGAGGTTGGCTATTTACCTCTTGAGGTGCAAAAAGAAGTCGCCGCCCTATTTGGCATAGAACCCAACGAAGTGCACTCTGTCGTCACATTTTACGACATGTTCTTTGATAAACCCGTTGGGAAGCATGTGATTCACGTCTGCAAAAATGTGTCATGCATGCTTCGTGGGGCTGATGGCTTGCTGGCGCGGTTGTGCACCAAGCTCCAGATCAAGCCTGGAGAAACAACGACCGATGGGGAATTCACTGTGATTCGTGCTGAATGCCTTGCAGCTTGTGATAAGGCGCCGATGATGATTGTAGACGATAAAGTTGTGGGCCCTGTGGGCACAGATGATCATGAGCTGGATAAGATCCTTGACGAGGCGAAAAAAGGGCGTGGACACTGTTCTCCCATCCGCCTTGAAGAGGTGTCTCATGGCTGAAATGCGCATCCTGACGGCCTATGTTGACCAGCCCGGCCAATGCCATATTGACACTTACATCAAAAACGGGGGCTACCAAGCCATTAAGAAGGCCATCCCACATATGTCTCCCGAGTCTGTTATAGAGACTGTCAAGGCGTCCGACTTGCGCGGCCGCGGCGGCGCCGGATTCGTCACAGGCATGAAATGGGGATTTGTTCCGAAGGATCCGTCAATTCCCAAATATCTTGTCTGCAATTCGGATGAAAGTGAGCCCGGTACATTTAAAGATCGGCTTCTGATAGAAAAAGATCCCCATCAAGTCATTGAAGGCATGATCCTTGCCAGTTATGCGATTGGAACCCACAAAGCATTTATTTATTGCCGTGGTGAATTTTACGAGGGGATAGCCAGGTTGCAACAAGCGATTGCCGAAGCAAAAAAGGCGGGGTTTCTTGGGGATCATATTTTAGGATCCGACTATTCCCTGGATATCGTTGTGCACCCGGGCGCCGGGGCCTACATTGCCGGCGAAGAGACAGCGCAACTTAACTCGTTGGAAGGATACCGTGCGACACCACGCCTTAAACCTCCTTTTCCTGCTATTGCTGGCCTTTATGGAAAACCGACAGTGATTAATAACGTCGAAACACTGGCGAATGTTGTGCATATCATCAATCGCGGTGCCGACTGGTTTAAGTCCATTGGAAAGCCTAAAAATACAGGGACGAAAATTTTTCAGCTTAGTGGTCACATTCAGCGTCCAGGATGTTATGAATACCCCTTGGGCACAACACTGCGCACTGTGATTGATGGTGCGGGCGGCGTTCCTCAAGGACGCCGATTTAAAGCCTGTTATCCTGGAGGTTCGTCTTGCTCCCTGCTGACTGAACGGGATCTTGATATCACGATGGACTTTGATGCACTTGCTGCACGGGGGTCTGCTCTGGGGACCGCGTCGATCATCATGATGGACGACAGTGCCGATATGGTGCAGGTCGCCACGAGATTAATGCAATTCTATCAGAACGAATCATGCGGAAAATGTACACCATGCCGTGAGGGGACCCGTTGGATGGTGCAGGTATTAGAGAGAATTTCATCGGGGGGAGGGACATTTCAGGATTTGGGAGTGATCGTCCAAGTCTGCGCGCGCATGGCATCGACTTCCTTCTGCCCTCTTGCTGCTGGAGCCGCGCCCCCTGTGATCAGTGCGATTAACGAGTTTAAACACGAATTTGAAGCGTATATTCGACGCAACCCCAATGCCGAAGGAATGCCGAAGATGCCCATCGCTTACCCTTACCTGATAAGTGAGAAAAAATGACTGCTGTAAATTTAACCATTGATGGGATCCCCGTGACAGTTCCGAAAGGGACAACTGTTTACCATGCCGCCAAGCAAGTGGCAATCAACCTTCCCATCTTTTGTTATCAGGATCGGATGCCTCCATTCGGCGCCTGCCGTGTGTGCCTGGTTGAAGTGGAAAAAATGGGGAAACCCCAAACTTCCTGCACGTTGGAAGCCACAGAGGGGATGGTTGTGCATACCCGCAGTCCCAAAGCCGTTACGGAACGGGAAAGCATCCTCGAGTTTCTTCTCATCAACCACCCACTGGACTGTCCCATTTGTGACAAGGGTGGCGAGTGCCCCTTGCAAGATCAAACGATTGAATTCGGTCCTGGACAAAGTCGATTTTTTGAGGAGAAAAGACGTTTTACCAAAGCTCTTCCTTTAGGTCCTGTCCTGATGCTTGATCGGGAGCGTTGCATTGCCTGCGCCAGATGTACGCGATTTGGCGATATTATCGCAGGGGATCACGCCCTGGAGTTTATCGATAGGGGGTACCGTACAGAGGTAGGCACCCCGAATGGCGGTCCCGTAGAATCAAAATTCATTGGTAATACCATCAGCATCTGTCCTGTTGGAGCCTTGACAAGCCAGGTATATCGTTTTCGTGCACGCCCATGGGACAACAAACATACCCACAGCACATGCACGCTGTGTCCTGTGGGATGCAGCATGACCCTCGATGCCCGGGATGGGGAAATCATGCGTACAAGGGCCTGTGAAAACCGCGGCCTCAACGATATTTGGCTCTGCGACAAAGGGTGGTTCGGTTATGAGTTTACCGATCACCCCGACAGGTTAGATAGACCTTTGATCCGCCGTGGTGACAAATTGGAGCCTGCCGAATGGGAAGAGGCACTGACTCTTGTCGCTGCAAAAATGCAGGCTGCGAAGCCGCAGGGGAAGCTTGCAGGGCTTGGGGGCAATCCCTTAACCGTTGAAGAAAATTACCTGTTCCAACAGCTGATGCGTGATGTCGCCGGCGTCAATCACGTCGACCACCGAGTGGGCACACCTGCCTTTTCAATTCATGAAGAAGGCGTTTTGCCTGGGATGGAGATGGGGATTGGCGACTGCGAGGACCTCACCTATGCCGTCCTATTCGGCGTCGATCTGACTGAAGAATTTCCTGTTATTTGGCTGCGGCTGAAGCAAGCTCTGAATCGAGGAGCCAAAGTTATTTTCATGGGGCATTTCTCTCCGGAGATTGCGCCGCATTTAACACAAACCATTCTGCATACTCCAGGGACGGAATTGGAAAGCCTCCGCCAGAATCTCCCACATATCGCCTCCGTTGCAGCACAGGAGAAAAAAGTTGCCTTTTTTGTCGGCAGGCAATATCTAGAGACTCAAAATCGACGTGCCATTCTCTCTGAGCTAACCAAACTCCGCGCCTCCATTCCCCAGGCTTCCCTGAATGTTCTGGAAGGCAAAGGCAACAGCATGGGCGCCCGTCTTGCCGGAATGCGTCCTGATGTCGGACCTTTGGGGAAACCTGTGGCGAATCCAGGATTTAACACCGTACAAGTGCTTGAAAACGCCGCGCATGACGGATGGCAATTCCTTTACGTCGCCGGGGCTGACCCTGCGGCGAAGGTGCCTACACAGCTGTGGAAAGAGGCCCGTGCAAAGCTTGGATTTCTTGTCGTGCAGGATCTCTTTCTAACTGAGACGGCCAGACAAGCTGACGTCGTTTTTCCAACCCTTTCATTTGTTGAGAAAAGCGGAAGCTTCATCACCATTGACCGGCAGGTACAGAAGCTGCATCCGGGAAAAGCTGTTCCGGAAAATCTGCTGAGCGATGGAGCAATTTTCTCCCGCATCGCCGATAAGTTGAATGCTCCTCTGATCATCGATCCCGAGTTCACTGACAAATTGCAGGGAAAGCGGATTGATCCGACGGGCCAACCGCGTTCTGGACAAGGGCTCCACGTGGAAAAGTCAGCTCCTGCGAAGAAGACACATCAGGATACATTAGCTGCTTCTTTTGCCATAGCCCTTTTCGATCACGGCGTGAGGATGCGGCATAATGTCCATCTTGTCGAAGTGGCAAAAGCTCCTCGTGCCCGGCTGAATCCCTTCGAGGCTGTAAAACGTGGACTTAAAGACGGCGATAAAGTATCCCTATGTGCTAATGGCCATACGATTGCAGCAAAAATTAACGTGGATGAAAAAGTGTCCTTGGGGACTATTGTCCTGCCTCTTGGCTTTGGAAAAATTCCCGTGCATGAGCTGGGGACACGTTTGCTTAATGGCATGGAGATAGAAATTAACAAAGTAACGAACTTATGATTGAAGTACTCATTAAAGGACTTGTCCTTATCATGATCCTTTTCGGGGCCGCCGCTTACATGACATTTTGTGAGCGGGTGCTGATGGCGCGTATGCAGCTGCGCTTAGGGCCAAATCGTGTCGGCCCATTAGGACTTCTGCAACCCATTGCCGACGGGATAAAGCTCCTGTGCAAGGAAAGGTTTCAACCCACTAATGTCGATAGTTTCGTTTATTGGCTTGCGCCTGCGATTTCCCTGTTCACCGCTCTTTTTGCTTTTGTCCTCATACCCATTGGCGGTACAGTCCACCTCTTTGGCTATCCCGTAGTGCTGCAAATTGCCGACGTCAATGCAGGCATTGTCTTTCTTCTCGCTTTCTCTTCCCTGGCGGTTTATGGAATTGTCCTCGCCGGTTGGGCGTCTGATTGCAGGTATTCTTTCCTTGGCGGCTTGCGCGGCACGGCGCAAATGATCAGTTATGAGATCCCTATGGGAATGTCGCTACTGACCGTTGTGATGGCAGCAGGAACTCTCAGCCTGCCTGCCATTGTGGAAGCCCAGGCCGATTACTGGTATGTGTGGACCAATCCCATCGGATTTATTATCTATGTTATCACAGCTTTTGCTGAAACAAATCGCGCCCCTTTCGACCTTCCAGAAGCCGAACATGAGTTGACGGGCGGGTATCACACTGAGTACGGAGGGATGAAATTCGCCGTGTTCTTTTTAGCTGAGTACGTCAACATCCTCGCTGTGTCGGCCATCGCCGTCACCTTGTTCCTTGGCGGATGGCATGGGCCCGGGGACATCCCAGTCTTGTGGTTTTGCGTGAAAATAGCCTGCTTTGTCTTTTTCTTTATGTGGGTGCGGGCGACATTGCCGCGATTCCGCTATGACCAGTTAATGAGCTTTGGATGGAAAGTGTTAATTCCTCTTGCGATCGTAAACCTAATCATCACAGCATTTTTTACGTTGGTGATATCATGAAGAAAAAAGCGTACCAGATCCTGGCCATGCTGCGGGGATTGTTTATCGTTCTCAAATATGCCTTCAAACGCCCTGTGACAATCAGATACCCCGAAGAAAAGAGAAAATTGCCGGCTCGTTCCCGCGGACGTCATTACCTGACTAAATGGGAAGATGGAAAAGATCGCTGCGTCGGGTGCGAGCTCTGTGCCATTGTCTGCCCCTCACAAGCCATCTATGTCAAAGCTGCCATGAACTCACCGAAAGACCCTCATTCCCATGGCGAACGTTACGCCTCGGACTTCCAGATCAATATGCTGCGCTGCATTTTTTGCGGCTATTGTGAAGAGGCTTGTCCTACCGGTGCGATTGTTCTCGGCAACGACTTCGAACTTGCAGGCTACACTCGTGAGTCGCTTATTTACACAAAAGACATGCTGACAGAGAAGACTCCCGGCGAGTCAGGTCGCGATCCAAAGAGGGAGATCTAGAATGGTTTTATTGGCCAACCCTATTGAGTGGATTTTAGGCTGTGTACTTGTGCTTTCCGCGCTTGGGGTGATTCTTGCGACAAAACCTGTGCATGCCAGCCTTTCGTTTTTAATGACCCTGCTGGTCCTTGCTGCCATTTACCTCCAGCTGTCTGCACAATTTATTGCTGTGATGCAGGTGCTAGTGTATGCCGGCGCTATCCTTGTCCTGTTCGTATTCGTGATCGTCCTCTTCCAGGATGCCCACGAACAAATTGCTACTTTTGCTTCAAAAAGTGCACCGCTTCTGTTGTTTGTTGGTGTCAGTGCCTTCCTATTAACGATGATTTTCTTGGGAAAACAATTTCTCGGCATGGCTCCTGCTCACCCTGCTCTGCCGCACGACTATGGCACAGTGCAATCGTTGGGACGGGCACTTTATGTGGACTTCTTTTTTCCGTTTGAAGCCGTCACTCTATTGTTTTTGATCGCAGGCGTCGGCGCCCTTTACATCGGGAGGAAAGTCAAATAATGGACGCTACTTTAATGATTTTTTTAAGCATGGCGATGTTTGTGATTGGGCTCATTGGTGTGCTGATTAAGCGCAATGCTCTTGTGATGTTCCTCTCGATTGAAATGATGATGAATGCTGCAAACTTGCTGTTTGTCGCTTTTTCCCAACAGTGGGCGAATCAGACCGGCCTGGTTTGGGTTTTTTTTGTCCTGGTTGTGGCAGCGGCTGAAGCAGCCGTTGGGCTGGCGATCATCGTCACGCTGTTTCGCACAAAACAGGTTGTCGACATCGACCAATTCAACGACCTAAAAGGATAATGTAGCATGGAACTTGCAATCACTATCGGACTTCTCTCACCCCTGGTGGGATCCCTAATCTTGCTGATAGCGTCAAATAAAATTGGCCGCCGTTTGACGGGATTGGTGGCCTGTGGGGCGCTCTTTGTTTCCCTCGTGTGTTTCTCTGCATTGCTTTTTTCCCATGCTAAAGGGGAAGTGTGGCGCGTGGTATTATTCCAGTGGATTCCTGTGCAGGGGATTGCCACGGATGTTATTTTACATCTGGATACCTTATCGCTGTTGATGACATTGATCATCACCGGGGTTGGATTTTTGATTCATATCTATTCGATGGGCTATATGGACCACGAAGAAGATTTCGGACGTTTTTTTGCCTGTATGAACTTTTTTGTTTTTGCCATGCTGCTGCTTGTCCTCGCCGGTAACCTAATGCTGCTGTTCGTCGGCTGGGAAGGGGTAGGCCTCGCTTCCTATCTGCTCATAGGATTTTGGTACCAACGCCCCACCGCTGCGCAAGCGGCTGTCAAAGCTTTTGTTGTGAACAGAATTGGCGACTTAGGGCTCCTCTTGGGAGTAATCCTGACATTCTATCTTTTCGGCACTACAGACATCGAGACGGTCAACCACCAGGCTCCTGTTTTATTTAGCGTTGGCGCTCCTGTCATGGTCGTCCTGACGTTGCTTTATTTCACCGGGGCAATCGGAAAGTCGGCTCAGCTGCCTTTGCAAGTGTGGCTTCCGGATGCTATGGCGGGTCCGACTCCCGTGTCGGCACTCATCCACGCAGCGACGATGGTGACGGCTGGAGTCTATCTGATCGTGCGGATGCACCCGGTATTTATGTTAGCACCGACGACACTGTACATTGTGGGTGCCATCGGTGCCTTCACAAGCTTGTATGCTGCATTCTGTGCCGTCGGGCAGAATGACTTGAAAAAAGTGTTGGCTTATTCAACAGTCAGCCAGCTGGGATTTATGTTTTTGGCCTGTGGTGTCGGGGCATTCTTTGCAGCGATGTTCCATTTAACCATGCACGCCTTCATGAAAGGGTTATTGTTCCTTGCTGCCGGTAACGTGGTGCACATGCTGCATGACACGACGGATATGAGAAAAATGGGCGGCCTGGCAAAAATATTCACTAAGACGAATGTGTGTTTTATCGTCGGTGTGATCTCCATGGCAGGAATCCCTCCTCTTGCAGCTTTCTTCAGCAAAGATCTGATTCTTGAAGAGACGGCTCTTGCTGGATTCTATACCTACTATTATATCGCCCTTGTGGCTTCGTTTTTAACGGCGTTTTACCTAACACGGGCGTACTGCCTGACATTTATGGGAAAATTTCAAGATCCTAGTGCAGTGGCCCATGTTAAAGAGGCGCCAACTGTCATGCTAGTTCCTGTAATGCTTTTAGCTGTCTTGGCTGCCGTAGGTGGATTCCTTGGATTCTCCATCGGCACGCAGCCTGTGTTAGAGAGGTTCCTTGCTCAGTCCAACGTTGTCTACGGTGCCAAAGAATTATCTCACGGCTTCCACTTCTCCGTGGAGATTTTTGTGTCGCTTGCCGTGGCGGCTGCCGGCCTCTTTTCAGCTGCATTTATTTATACTCGTGCCTCCACTACGGTTTCCGAAAGGATCGTCAGGCTAATGACGGTATTCAAAAAGGCTTTTTATGTTGATGAAATCTATGAAGCGGTCTTTGTCATCCCCTTAAGGGCTGTGGCTCAGATCATCGCTGGGGTTTTTGAACCCTTACTATTTGATGGATCCATTCGCGAAACTGCATCAACAACACAGGCGGTGGCTGGCTTGCTTCAAAAAATGCAAAGCGGACAAATTCGCTCCTACATTGCCTGGATGGCCATCGGCGCAGTATTTTTAATTTTATATCTCACTATTTGAAAGAGGTTTCATGTCGAATTTGCTGGTTTTGTTTATCGTTCCATACATCGCTTCCGCAGTCGCATTTACACTGCTGCCGCTGCTGCGTGGTTATGGCAAACCATTAGCTGTGCTCATGAGTTTTATCCCTCTCGTTCTACTTATCCTGGGGCAACCTCACTGGGTGGGTGCTTCGATCAATTATGTGTGGCTGGCGCCTCTATCTATTAATTTCCACCTGGCTGTCGACTCCCTGACTCTTGTTTTCTTATACCTGTCAGCAATCATTGTCCCCTTAAGCCTTGTGGCAACATCGCGATGGAATCTGGCTTCGCCTCATACTTTTTATGGGTTGGCGCTCCTCTTACAAGGATTATTAATCGGATTTTTCACCGCCAGAGATCTGGTTGTATTCACAGTGTTCTGGGAGTCCATGTTGATCCCTCTCTTTTTCATCATCTCATTCTGGGGAGGCCAAAAACGGCAAATGGCAGCCCTGAAATTCCTCGTTTATATGATCGCTGGATCAACCCTAATGGTCGCAGGTGTTCTAGCCCTGCACTTTGCTGCCCTGGCTAAAACAGGGGTGAGCACGTTTAACTTCGAGCTGCTGGCAAAAATTTCCGAGGCTGCTCCTGGTGCAGGGTGGATATTTGCCATTTTCCTTTTGGCTTTCGCCGTCAAAACACCCCTTTTCCCTTTTCATGCATGGCTGCCCGATGCGTATTGCCAGGCACCGCTCGGGGGGACGATCCTCCTGGCAGCAATCCTTTCCAAGGCTGGCATCTACGGCATCTTGCGGATAGGAAAAGGGTTTTTCCCGGGATTGATGATCGAGTGGAGCTCTGTTTTACTGGCCTTGGCCATCATTGGCGTCTTCTACGGGGGCCTTGCAGCATGGGTGCAAAACGATTTCAAACGCTTGATCGCCTATTCGAGTTTTTCGCACGTTAATTTTATTCTGGCAGGGTTATTCATCGTCAATCAGGTGGCCCAGGAGGGTGCTGTATTGCAAGCTTTGAATCACGGCATTACCATTGCGGCCTTGTTCCTCGTGGCTGGATGGCTTGAGGATAGAATCGGGACGACAGCCATCAGCCGTTTCAGCGGAGTGGCAAAATATCTGCCGCACCTGTGTTGGTTAACACTCTTTTTTGTCCTTTCTTCTGTGGCGCTGCCGGGGACCAATAACTTTATTGGTGAATTCATGATTTTATTCGGCCTTTTTGCCCATCATCCGTGGCTGACAGGGGTTTTGGGATTATCGATCATCCTCTCTGTCATGTACATGCTGCGTTGGATGCAAAAGGTCTACTTTGAAACACCCCGGCCCCTGGAGGCCTTAAATAACGACATCGGAATTAAAGAGATGTGCATCGCCCTACCGTTGGTGTTTCTGATCCTGTGGGTGGGGATTTACCCAACGCCTGTGCTGCACCAGATCATTAACTGGAGAAACTAACATGTTACCGTCACAGTCACTATCCCTATCCGACTTTCTTGCGATGAGCCCCCTGGTGATATTGCTGTGTGGAGCACTTCTGGTGCTGCTGGTTGAAAGTTTCTTTGAGGTGTTTTCAAAACGATTTTCATTTCATATCACGATTGTTACTATTGTTTTGGCATTATGGGCTGCACTCTATGCACCTGTCAGTCATAATGCCTTGCTGACACCCTGGCTGCGTTTCGACACCTTAGCCCGATTCTTTGATGTGCTTTTTTTGGGCATCGGTCTTGCTTCTGCGTTTCTGACAGCAGCTTTTTTCAAGAATTTTGAAGCGAGTCGCGGCGAATACTATTTTCTTCTGCTCTCTTCGCTGTTTGGTCTTCTACTGATTGGATATGCCAACGACTTTTTGATGATATTCCTCGGCATCGAGACAGTGTCGATTGCCACCTATGTTTTGTGCGGTTATATGAAAGAATGGAAGCTCTCTCACGAAGCGGCGTTAAAGTATTTCTTCATGGGGGCCCTGGCGACAGCGTTTTTTCTCTACGGGATTGCCCTTGTGTATGGTGCTGTGGGGACGACGGGATTTCACTCGTTGCTTGCTGACTATAAAAAGCTTAGTGCAGTCACGGATAAAGCCCTTTTCTTGGCGGGCATTGCCTTCATCACCACAGGATTGGCCTTTAAAGCTTCCGTTGTTCCCTTTCATGTGTGGGCCCCAGATGTTTATGAAGGGGCTCCAACGCCGGTGACAGCATTTATGGCTGTTGGAATTAAAGCAGGGGCCTTTGCTGCGTTTGCCATTATCTTTTTACAGGTGCTGCCCCAGTTTAGTGCAACATGGAGTGAAGCCGCTTCATTTTTGGTGTATCCCACACTGATCTATGCCAATATCGTGGCGTTACGGCAGGTGTGTTTACGCCGATTCTTCGCTTATTCCGGGATTTCCCATGCAGGGTTCCTGTTGATTCCTGTGATTGTGGGGACTCCGGATGCCCTTTCAGCATTGAAGTTTTATCTGGTCGTCTATTCGATTGCCACATTGGGGGCGTTTGCCGTGATTGCCTTTTTGGATAAACGGAGCCAGGGGGTGGTGCTGCACGATCTTTTTGGATTGTTTCGTCGGGCTCCGTTGTTGGCGGCAATTTTATCTCTGTGTGTTCTGACATTAGCGGGGATTCCCCCAACGGTAGGTTTTTTTGCCAAGTTTTACGTGTTGAAAGTAGCTTACCAGGCGGGTTATTATCCGTTAGTCTTTGTGGGCTTACTGACAGCTATTCTGGCGGCTTATTATTACCTGCGCATCATCGGTGTCATGTTCTCCGAAATGCCTACAGAGGCAAAAGCCCCTAAATATTCGTGGGCCGCCGCTGCCGTCGGGCTCGTGTCTTTCGCCGCCCTCATCATCTTATCGTTCTACCCAGCCCCTCTCCTCACCTGAACTAGAGTACATAGGCTTTTGGAACTGCGGAGCATCTGGAGTGCGCGCGACTTGTCGCCGCTTTCATAGTGCTCGACTTGTCGAGCTCACAGATCCGCCACAATTTGAAAAACAAAGCAATCAAATGATCCCTTGATTTCTCAAAACAACATCGCGTACAATTCACCCCTCTTTTTTTTTCCATTTTTCGGCATGGTTCAAATGAAGGTAACACAACAAGGCTGAAAAAAGCTACGGGCTTACACGTCCCTTTCTTTTTTGCTCTTTTTTCGGCATGGTTCAAAATAAGGCTATTTTGGGTAACACAACAGAAATTATTTCTGAGCCTTTAATGTCTCTCTTTTTTGGGCGTGGTTCAAAATAGGGTTATTTTGAGTAACACAACAGAGATTA
>JBAWVE010000044.1:0-13601 GCA_037147435.1 Parachlamydiaceae bacterium | reverse complement strand
GGGCTCGACAAGTCGAGCTGTACCAGAGCGGCGACAAGTCGCACGCACTCCAAATTGTCCGTTGAGCTTTTTTTTAGAACCTTCAAAGTGTTGAGTGATAGAAATTTCATGGAGCAGCGACAAGTCGCGCGCACCCAAACTCTGTGGCGAAAAAATGAGCGAAAAAATGAGACTTGACGAAAAACAGGATATAGTAGATGATTTTCATTTCTTATGGCGGTCATAGCTCAGTTGGTTAGAGCGCGGGATTGTGGATCCCGAGGTCGCGGGTTCGAGCCCCGTTGGTCGCCCCATCTTCTACATTCTCTGTACGGGAGCCCATCTTGACGACACTAGACGCAATTCTTTTAGGTGTTGTTCAGGGGCTAACCGAGTTTCTTCCTGTCAGTTCTTCCGGTCACTTGAAATTAGTCCAGTATTTTCTCGGGTTGCAAAATCTTGATCGTTATATTGTCTTTGATTTGGTTTGTCATCTGGGATCACTTTTAGCGATTATAATGGTTTTTTTTCGCCCTATCCGTCACCTATTTGCGACGAACAGCAGGCGTCTATGGCAGGTCGTTATTGGAACACTCCCGTTGTTTCCTCTTCTCCTCATCATGAAACCGATTAAGGCTGTCTATGCCGATCCCAGTTATTTAGGTTTTTTCTTCTTGTTGACAGCAGCCATTCTTTTTGTAGGGTGTCGTTTTGGAAAAATCGTGTCCGAAATAGACAGGCAAAAACACCCTTGGCGTGATGCCTTGTTGATTGGTGTCTGGCAGGCTGTAGCAATTTTTCCAGGTGTATCCCGCAGTGGTTCAACAATTTCCGGGGCTCGTCTCTTAGGGTGGGGTGCCTATGATGCGGTGTTTTTTTCGTTTCTACTGGCTATTCCGGCAATTCTGGGAGGAACTGTACTGGAAGTCTTTAAGTTATGGCTCCATCCTGAAACCGTATTGGACCTTCCACTTTCCGACTATATCGCTGGGTTTGTCACCTCATTTCTTGTAGGGTTTGCCTCCTTGCAGCTGTTGTTGAAACTAGCTGTGCAGAACAAGTTTTCTTATTTCGCCTGGTACTGTCTTTTTCTCGGTCTTATGACAATTTATTATTTTCACTTTCATTAAATTGCTCCTATTTGAGATGAATAGGTTGTAAATTACGTTCCTAAAAGGGTATGGTATTGCACCTGTCCTTAAGAACGTACATTATAACTACTTACAGAGCGACTCCAGAGATCGAATTTATGGCGAAGAAATCAGCGAAAAAAGCACCGGCAGCAAAGAAACGTGAGATGACGGAGATCCATGGACTCTTCATTTTTGCCTCTGCTCTGATCATTCTACTGAGTCTCGTCAGTTTTTCCCTGCATGGAAATCGTACTCTCAACTGGATCGGAGCGACAGGAAACACGATAGGGTGGGGGTTAACAGCGGTTTTTGGCCTGGGGAGTTACTTACTTGCTGTTTATCTTGCATGGATCGGATGGCGTTTGATTTTCAGGAAACCCATCAACCAGATTGCTTTGAAAACTGTTTCTGTATTTGTCGCTATTTTCTCCTCTTGTGTGCTGCTCAGTGTGTTGGAAGATAGCTATCCAGATACTTCAGATACGATACAGCGGACGTTCTATCAAGGTGCATGGGGTCGAAAATTGCATTACCATCTGGGCGGCGCCCCGACGTATTACCTCTATCATGACCTACCATACTACAACCTCAGATACCTTCTGAACACCATCGGAGTCACGATCCTATTCACGTGTTCATTGGTGACTTCTCTGCTTATTCTGACTAAGATTAACTTTTTTGGATGGGTTCATCAACTTGTCTCATTCATTACAGGGATTAAATGGTCTGAATATTTGAAATTTTCCCTGCCAAAAAGTGCTGAGAATGAGGTGGAAAAAATTGTCAAACCGGTGTTTTCCCGTCAGGCACCAACTCCGCCCCCTGTTGAAGAACCGGCAAAAGAAAGTGATTTTCTCCGCTATGTTAAATTGCGGATTCCAAGTTTGCAAAATAATTCTCAGACACAGTCCTCAGAGCCTTTTCAGCATCAAAATGAGATGTTGGCCATTAAACCTGAAAGTAACCCTAAGTCGCGTCCTTCACTCTCGCGTAAGGAACAGACAGATAATACAGCTGAGGCTAAGGCTCTTGAGATGAATCCCCCGAAGGTGTCTAGAAAAATAGAACCTGTTGCCCCACCTCCTATGCCTTCTGCGCCTATTGTGGAGACTCCAAAGGTTAAGGATTTAGGGAAACTCATTCAAGAGTCTAAACCTAAAATTAAACGGGAAATTGCCCTCGCAGCACAACGTGTGCATAACGGCGATTTCAGCGATTACAAGCTGCCAACATTGAATCTGTTGACAAATGCGAAAAAGCTGGACCATTCATCCTTGAAGAAAGACCTCAAACGGAAAGCTGAGGTCCTGGAAGAAACTCTTTTAAGCTTTGGCATCGAAGCAAAAGTCGGACAAATCAACTGCGGTCCGACGATCACTTCCTTTGAAGTGCACCCAGCCATTGGCGTCAAGGTACAAAAAATCAAAGCTCTTGAAAATGACATCGCTCTTAATATGGAAGCACAATCAATCCGTATCATTGCGCCCATCCCCGGAAAAGCCGCCGTGGGTATCGAAGTACCAAATGCTCAGGCTGAAGAAGTCGGATTCAAAGAAATGCTCTCGGCTTATCAACAGGCCGAGAGGAAATTTCGCATTCCTATCCTGCTTGGAAAAGCGGTCAATGGCGACTACGTCATGAGCGATCTGACAAAAATGCCTCACTGCATTATTGCCGGCGCGACCGGATCTGGCAAATCCGTCTGCATCAATACGATCGTAATGTCCATTTTACTGAATGCTAAACCGGATGAGATAAAATTGGTGATGGTCGATCCCAAAAAAGTCGAGCTCACCCCGTATACTCGCTTGCCTCACATGCTGTCTCCCGTGATTACAGAGCCTCAGGGTGCGTGCGCCGCAATGAATTGGCTTGTCAAAGAGATGGAGAAGCGGTACGAATTGCTCAAACAGCTTGGTGTCCGGAATATCGATGCATTCAATACACGCACCCTGGACAAAGAATTTGAAGCTTCGTTGAAGTTGGAAATTCCAGAAAAGCTTCCGTACATCGTCGGGATCATTGATGAGCTTGCTGACTTAATGATGGCTTCCAGCAGCGATATTGAGACTCCTATCGCCAGGATTGCTCAGATGGCGCGCGCTGTGGGCATTCACCTCATTTTGGCTACACAGCGCCCCTCCCGTGAGGTGATCACTGGTCTGATCAAAGCAAACTTCCCGACGCGCATCTCATTTAAAGTTTCCAGTCGCGTGAACAGTCAAATTATTTTGGATGATATCGGGGCCGAATCCCTGCTTGGCAATGGCGATATGCTATTCCTGCCCCCTGGTGCTTCCCATCTAGTGCGCGCCCAGGGGGCTTTTATTCGTGATGAAGATATTAATGCTGTCATCAAAATGATCACAGATCAGGCACCACCAAACTATGTCATTGAGTCGTTCGATCGCGTCGGTCATTTAGATCTTTCTGATGTTAATGCTCCTGAAGATACCGGTGATGCCTTATATACGCAGGCTCTGGATGTTGTTCTGGGTACAGGAAACGCCTCCACAACATTCCTTCAACGTAAACTTAAAATCGGCTATGCACGTGCTGCAAGTCTTATTGACCTGTTGGAACAGAAGGGCATCGTTGGTCCTGCCGATGGCAGCAAGGCTCGCCGGATTCTTGCCGGGCGTCCAGGTCAAGGGGCAAAAGAGGAAGCCGGAGCTGAAAGTGATCTTTTTGCTGAAGAAGAAATCTAAGGGACTATAAAAAATAAAAGGTATTCACTGTTATGAAAGGTTTTTGCCCGCTTGCATCGGGATCTAAAGGCAATAGCATCTATTTTGGGACGGAAAATACTAAAATATTGATCGATGCAGGACTGAGCGCAAAGGCTTTAATCAGCCGTTTGCAGGAGATTAACGTCGATATTGCCGATATTGATGCAATCCTCGTGACCCACGAACACTCGGATCATATTCAGGGATTGAAAGTACTGGCTTACCGCATGGGTATTCCCGTGTTTGCCAATACAGAGACGGCAAAGGGGATTGTCGAGTGCTTCCACGATTGCCCAAAATTTAAGATTTTTTCGACGGGTGAGACATTTGAATTTGGCGATTTGGAAATCCATCCGTTCAGTATCCAACACGATACTCTCGATCCGGTAGCTTTTACGATTCGCACGGGCTCTTTAAAATTGGGATTTTGCACAGATCTCGGATTTGTCACTTCATTAGTGACGAATCAGCTTCGTAATTGTGATTATCTCTATGTTGAAGCTAATCACCAACCGTCCATGGTGCATGCTTGTCCCCGCCCTATGGTGTATAAGCAGCGTGTCTTGGGTCGCAGTGGACACCTCTCTAATGAATCGTGTGGACAGCTTTTAAGCGAGGTGGCGCACCCAGGCCTTAAACACGTTCATCTCGCCCATCTTTCCAGCGAGTGCAATACTCCGGATGTCGCCATTAAAGTGATTCAAGATATTTTAAGCGCGAAAGGGCTCAACCTGGATATGTGCGTAGCCCCGCAGGAAAGAATCAGCAAAGCGGTCATGTTTTAGGGCTCGAAAAAAAATAACCTATACAATTCTCGGCCTTGATCACCTTTTCGGTCAGAAGTTTACAAGATAGGCAATGATCACCAGCACAAGGAGGATCTTCAGTCTATAAATAAAATAACAGGATAGGCAGGATAGGCAGGATGGGTAGGATAAGCAGGATACCTTCGGGCGGCAAGTTGTCAGCCGAAGGTATCCTGCTTATCCTACCCATCCTGCCTATCTTGTTATTTTATTTATAGACCGAAGATTATCCTCGTGCAGGTGATCGAAGCCCAATTCTCGAGGGGAAAATAGTTTCACCTCGTGACTATTTCTTGTCGGAATTTGTATACTTTATTTTTTACGATTTGTTAGACAAACAGCCCCTTGATTTTATCCAGAAAACCTTTCCGTTTGGGAAGGTTAGCTGGACTTTCCAGGGTACTAAGTTCTAGAAGGAGCTCTTTTTGCTTCTCATTGAGTTTCGTTGGTGTTTCGACAAAGATTTTTACGAGAAGATCTCCCTTGCCATGTCCGTGGACATTGGGGAATCCTTCACCTTTGACGCGAAAAATTTTCCCGTTTTGCGTTCCTTCGGGAACGGTGATGCGGCACGAGTGGTTGAACATTGAGGGAACATCTTTTTTGCAGCCTAAAGCAGCTTCAGTGAAGCTGATCGGGAGGTCTAGAAGGACATCGTCGCCTTCACGTTCGAAGAGGTTGCTGGGTTCTACCTGAATGAAGACGTATAAGTCTCCGGCGGGGCCTCCGCCTATTCCGGCATCTCCATAACCGCTCATTTTCAGGCGCATGCCATTATCAACACCTGCAGGAATATGGACTTTAACGTGTTGTTTTTCTTTAACGACGCCTTCGCCACGGCATTCTTTGCATGGGTCGGTAATCACTTGACCTTCACCATGGCACTGAGGGCACGCCATTGACATGCTGAAAAATCCGCGTTGTTCGACAACATTGCCCGAGCCACGACATTTGGAACATTTTTTTATGCCTTGGGCCGTTGCGGCACCTTTGCCACTGCATGGCTTGCAGGCAACGTAATTCGTGACAGCAAGTTCTTTGTCTACGCCACGGGCTGCTTCTTCAAAGGAAATTGAGATATTGACCCGTTTGCTGGCGCCTTGTCGATGCATTTGGGATGCAGGACCGCCGCCGCCGCCTCGTGCGCCGCCAAATAGGCTCTCGAAAACAGAGTCGCCGCCGCCGCCGCCAAAAGCTCCCATAAAGGTGCGAAGGGCTTCATCCATTGAGGAAAATCCGCCGCCGCCACCGCCACCACCGGGCATTCCTGAGCCTTGAAGGCCTTCTTTGCCATGACGGTCATAGATTTGCCGTTTTTTCTCGTCGCTTAGAACTTCGTACGCTTCTGAAATTTCTTTAAAACGTTTTTCAGCTTCTGCGTCGCCGGGGTTTTTGTCGGGATGGAATTTGATTGCTTTTTGTCGGTAGGCTTTTTTGATTTCGTCCTGTGTGGCAGAGCGTTGTAACTCTAGGATGTTGTAATAGTCTGACATAGCGATCACCACACGTTAAATGTTTCAGTTACGAGGGGGTAAAAAAACCCTATCAGGATCTTCAGTCAGACAGTTGTATTGCAGAAAAAAAATCTGCGTATGTACAAAGTCAAACTGAAGTTTTTAGAACGGAGTTAAAAAAAAACAGGACATAGCCTGTTTCAGAATTAACGCTGCTTTTTGTATTTGAGAGCGGCTTTAGACTTTGCACGTTTGCTCACTGAAGGTTTCGAATAGAAACGATGAGCCTTTACAGACTTCATCACGCCTTCTTTGTCTAAACGTTTTTTTAAAGCTCTCAACACTTTATCAATAGAATCGCCTGCACGTACTTTTACGATTGTCATCTAGATAAGATCCTGTTTTAGGTTACATCCAAGAAACGCCCGACTCAAGACGCGAACGAATCTTAGAACTCATGGGAGAATCATAAATGCTCTGCCGATTATAAATCAAGAGTCTTTTGCTTTTTTTTCACGTTCTATCTCAGCTTGGGTTTTGCGCATGTATAGCAGAGTGAGGTCTGCCGAGATAGATCCCGTACGCATTTTCTCTTCGGCAAGGTCGGCAAATTGTTTGCAGGAAGGGTAGCTTTCTTCCCATTTCCAATGGGATGCAGGGGATAGAACTTCTAGTTTTGGACGTATTTTCTCAGCATTGGGGGTCACAATCAGAGGGATATCCTGCAACAGCTGGATCGCTTCAGTCAAAGGAAAGACTCCGGGAGGCGTTGTGATCAGGATTTTCCCGGCGGTCAGAATTCCTTTTTGAAGGTAGACTCCCCCGATTTTAGCATCGATGACTACAGCAAAAGGCCCTTCTTCTGTTGGGACGAATGCATCAAGGGTGCAGATTCCAATAAGGGGAAGCTTGCATGCAAAAGCTAGAGTTTTGGCAATGGTTGCTGCCACACGGATCCCTGTATAGGATCCTGGGCCGACTCCGACGGCAACATATGAAAGGGTGTGGAGATCGATATTTAACCTATGAAGCTCCTCCTGCAATTTGGGTAGCAACGATTGCGCCGTTTGCAGTCCCTGGGGCAGATGTACCTGAAACAGGATGCTGCCCTCATTGACGATGGCGACAACGCCCCGTTCTGTGGAAGTGTCAAGAATGATTCCGCGCATTATTGTTGTACTAGGTCCAATCGATTGGTTTTGGGACGATTAATTTTTCCAGCGCGCGTACGAAGTATGTGTCTGTCATTCCGGAGATGTAGTCGATGACTTTGCGCTCTGGTGTTGTTGTTTCCAAGTACGTGGTGGATTTTCTGCTCAGAAATTTATTCCACATGTGGCATTCGCTTTCGTTTTTTTGCAAGTCGTGAAGAAGATGTTCAAAGAGGATTCTGTAGCTTCTTTTGATTTTTGAGGATTCGATTTTTAATTTGGGGTGGGTGTAAATGCGTTCAAAATTAAATTTGCGCAAGACGCGCAGTGCCTCATAGGCCTCTTCAGAGAAGGCTATGTAATCTTTTTCGTAGCTTTGATGGATGATGTCTTGTGAGAGGAAACTGAGGATTTCGCGGTTGGAAGTGCCCATGACCGTTTTGGGAACGTCATTGCGGGTGATGATTCCCAGGCTGATGGCATCTTCGATGTCGCGGCCCAGATAGCTCATGGTATCGCACATCTTGACCAGGCATCCTTCTAACGTACCTGGCCAGATATTGCCGTCAGGGTTTTGGAGTTTTAGGTCTTTTTCACGTTGGTGGTCTTCCCATGTTTTCCCGAAGTTAGGGGAGAATTTGTTGCCGCACATGCCCCCATCGTGGCATAGGAATCCATCGTAGACACAGAGTCCAAGATTTAAGGGGTCGATGTCTGTGAAGAGTCGGCATGATTGCCAAGGGTGGGCGAAAGTGGTGCCGGTGAATTCTTCAGAAAGTTCAGATAGATACCCCTCACCTTCGTGGCCAAAGGGAGGGTGTCCCACATCATGGCCCAAGGCAATTGCTTCGACCAAATCTAGATTTAACCTTAAGATTTCGGCGATTCCCCGGGCAAAGTTGCTGACTAGCTGTACATGCAAGCTGCGGTGAGTGATGTGGTCGTTTTCGACAAGGTAGACGACCTGTGTTTTGTCGGCATAGCGTGCATACGCTTTGGAGTGAACAATCCTGTCTACATCGCGCTTATACGACAGGCGATGGTCGTCCTCGGCTCCGAAGAGGCGGCTGTGGTGCTGTGATAATGCTGCTTTCGGGTGAAGTGTGACAGCTTCGCGCTGCTCTGCCATTTTGCGATACGAGTGCAAGACATCCGGAGCGTTATTGCGGCTTTGCGATGTTGCTGGTATTTGTTCTAATTGGCTCATAGATACTCAATTGCATAAGTAAAGGGTTCTGAAAAAAAAACATTCTATTGTATTAAGATTTTTCTATCAAGCTATTGGCTTAAACGCATCCAATTATTTGTCAGGAGTTTTGTCTGTTTTAGGTAAGGATCTGTCGGTATGCTGATGTCTATTTTGTGTTTTTTTTTGTAGATCTCATCCACACCTAGCATTGCGACCTTTCTATAGCCAAAAGGTTCAAGAAATTGTTGAAACGGTTCGTTGTAATTATTTTCGACATCGATGATTTCGACATCTATGCGGGTAAAATCAATCGATTTTAGAATACCTAATTCGCCCCCTTCGGTGTCAATGCTTAAATAGTCGACATGGTGGATGTTATTGTCGATGAGAAGTTTTGTCAAATTGTAGCACTTTACGGTGATGATCTCAGATTTACCCCCAATCATAGCGATTTCTGTCTGGATCCTTCTTACATGCTGCGGGTCGTAATTTTCAATGATTCCACTGAGCATTTCCGGATATCCTGAGATTTTTAGAAAGGGGACAGTTTCGTATTTATCGAAAATGCACCCCTGTACGCATAGGCATTTTCTGTTTGCTTTTAGGCGTTCGAACACTTCAGGAAGGGGTTCCACACACATTCCGGTCCATCCTAGATGTTTTTCAAAAAAATAAGTGTTACTGAATTTGATTCCATCATGTGCGCCAATATCCACAAAGACGCCCTGGAGCTTATTTTTAAAGAAGTTTTCGTAAACAAAGCGGTCTTGCTGACCTTGGCCATGAAATATTATTGATTCTTCTGCACATATAAAGCTTACATTCAGTGTTAAGACAAGACTCCACAAAGAACTGCGAAAATTAATCACATTTACTCCTAATTAAGTTGATATAGATTTGAGAATACGATCCAGAAATGGGATGAGATAAAATGGGACAGACAGAATGTTACTGCCCAAGCTTAAAGGCGCTTCTGATATTTTGACGCCAAAACCCGTGCGTTGACGAATTTTTCTCAGCCTCGGAGTGCTGCAAAACTATCCTTTATGTATAAAACAACCGTATTAAATATACAAGAGTTGTATGAAACAGCCGTCTTTTTCGTACAATCCTGTTTCTAGTGCCCCCTTTCATCCCAGTGGTCCCTACTGTCCCTATCGTCCTTTTTGCAGTTATCTGAATTGCACCTTGAAATGTTATAGGGTAAAAGATAGAATTGCTCCATTTACAGTTGTAATCTTTCTAAATAGAAATTTGTGAGGACGCCGTTGAACGAAGACATTCCTGTTGATTTTGATATTGAATTGGAAAATGCTGTATTGAGTTCGTTGGAAGAAAGCACCAAAAAGAAGAACACCATTTCCCCTCAAGAGCTCGACATTTTCCCTCTCTCCCGCCGCCCCTTCTTCCCTGGAATGGCTGCGCCCATTGTCATTGAGCCGGGTCCATTTTACGAGGTTCTTAAGCATATTGCCAAGACTGACCACAAGTGTGTGGGCTTGTTATTAACTAAGGTTGAGACAACAGATCCCAATAAGGTGAATTTCGAAGACCTCTATGAAGTGGGTGTCATGGCCCGGGTCTTGCGCATTATCCCCACAGAACAGGGCGGAGCGCAGGTGATTCTAAATATGGAAAAACGGATCCGCGTGGTGGCTCCGCTCCCCAAAGGCAAATGCCTTAGGGCAAAGGTTATTTACTATGAAGACAACCCTGTCCTGACTGACGAGCTTAAGGCGTATGCTATCAGCATCATTTCCACTATTAAGGAGCTGCTAAAACTTAATCCACTCTTTAAAGAAGAGCTGCAAATATTTCTTGGCCACTCCGATTTTACGGAACCGGGTAAACTGGCGGATTTTGCCGTGGCCCTGACGACAGCCTCCAGAGAAGAACTTCAGGGCGTTTTAGAGACTTTTGACATTCAGGGACGTATCGACAAAGCCTTGATCCTCCTGAAAAAAGAGCTCGATTTGAGTGAGTTGCAAAGCAGCATCAACAAGAAAATTGATGCGACGATTACAAAAAGCCAGAAAGATTTTTTCTTGAGGGAACAGCTTAAAACAATCAAAAAAGAGTTGGGAATCGAGAAAGAAGATAAGCTTATCGACAAGGAAAAATTTGAAGCGCGTCTGAAAGAGCGAAAAGTCCCTCCCGACGTGTTAAAAGTTATCAATGAAGAAATGGAAAAACTTAGTGTTTTGGAAGTTCAGTCGGCGGAATATGGTGTTGTTCGCGGGTATGTCGACTGGTTGACCATTGTCCCTTGGGGGATGTATAGCCATGAGGCTCATGATCTGGCCCAGGCTGAGGAAATCCTGGAACATGATCACTACGGACTTGAGGATATCAAACAGCGCATTTTGGAATTTATCGGCGTTGCCAAGCTGTCAGGGACGGTCAAGGGAAGCATTATTTGTCTTGTTGGCCCCCCGGGCGTTGGTAAAACGAGTATTGGAAAAAGCATCGCCAGGGCCCTTAACCGCAAATTTTACCGTTTTTCTGTGGGCGGAATGCGCGATGAAGCTGAGATCAAAGGGCACCGCCGCACCTATATCGGAGCAATGCCAGGAAAACTTATTCAGGCCTTGAAATACTGCCAAACAATGAATCCGGTCATTATGTTGGACGAAGTGGACAAAATGGGCTCCAGCTATCATGGGGATCCCGCTTCTGCTCTTCTTGAAGTTCTTGATCCGGAACAAAATATCGAATTCTTGGATCACTATCTCGATGTCCGCTGCAACCTGTCGGACATCCTGTTTATTGTGACAGCAAACGTCCTGGATACAATCCCTGAACCTTTGAAGGACCGGATGGATATCATGCGCCTTTCCGGTTACATCATTCAGGAAAAAATCCAGATTGCCAAGAAATATCTGACGCCGCGGACACGAAAATCGATGGGATTGAAGGCGAGCCAGGTGCAGATCACCGATGAGGCTTTACGCCTTATCATCAATGGCTATGCACGGGAATCCGGTGTGCGTAATCTTGAGAATCAGATTAAAAAAATCATGCGCAAAGTTGCCCTTTCAGTCGTCCGTAAAGAGGAAAGGCTTCATTCGAAAATAAAACCAAGTAAATTAAAGAAATCAACAGATATAAAGAAGAAAGATATTGCAGAGACGTCAGAAGGGATGCATCGAATAACAGCGCAGAACCTGGTCGATTATCTCGGTAAACCAATTTTTACCAGCGATCGGTTCTATGAAAGAACTCCTGTTGGAGTATGCATGGGGCTAGCCTGGACGGCAATGGGCGGCGCTACATTGTATGTGGAGGCTATTAAGACACCGGCAGAAAAAGCGGCGATGAAGTTGACCGGTCAGGCCGGGCAGGTGATGAAAGAGTCTTCTGAGATTGCGTGGAGCTATCTCAATAGCGCAGTGCATAAATATGCGCCGGGTTTCACATTTTTCGAAAAAGCCCAGGTGCATATCCATATTCCTGAAGGAGCAACTCCTAAAGACGGTCCTTCCGCTGGGATCACAATGACAACGGCATTGTTGTCTCTGCTGACTGACACCCCAGTTTTGGACAATCTGGGAATGACTGGCGAGCTTACCCTCACAGGGAAAATCCTTGCTATTGGCGGGGTCAAAGAGAAGCTGATTGCTTCTCGCCGTTCCGGACTCAAAGTCCTGATTTTCCCAAAAGATAACGTTCGGGACTATGATGAGCTTCCCGAGTATCTGAAGAAAGGGTTGACGATTCATTTTGTCGAGCACTACGATGAGGTATTCCGCATCGCATTTCCTCAAAGAGATACAGAGTAAAAGGTGATGAATTTATGAAGTTTTGGTCGGAAGAATATAAAAAAAAATTGATCGATCCTAAAAAACTGCAAGAGACTGTTGCCTCGATACGCCGTCACAAAAAAACGATTTCCACTCTCAATGGGTCGTTCGATCTTATGCACGCTGGGCATTTGCAGATTATCTATGAGGCTTCGCTAGTTGCTGATGTGTTGATCGTAGCCCTCAATAGCGATGCCTCTATACAAGCGTATAAAAGTTCCGATCGTCCGATTATTCCACTGGAATATCGTCTACAGCTAATGGCTGCGCTGGAATTCGTGGATTATGTCACGTGGTTTGACGAGTTGGATCCCCTTCGTCTTTTGGGGGAAATCAAGCCCGATGTGCATGTCAATGGAGCCGAATATGGCGCTAACTGTATCGAAGCGGAAACAGTAAAACGACATGGTGGAAAAATCCATGTTGTTGAACTTGTTCCCGGTCTTTCTACATCGCAGATTCTGAAAAAAATCGTCTCGATTGGGGATGGCAGGAAAACAACATGCGCTTGATATATACCACTTCTGATGTCCCAAAAGGGCACAAACTTTCCATCTTCCTGACAGGTAAAAAGATTCAAAATCAGTTGGAGACAACAGTCGATACGGATTGGGGGAATCACACATACGGCAATAGCACAGCGAAAATCTGGGTGTATGATGAAGATCAGTTCGAAGAGGCAATGCCATTTGTTAATGCATTCGAGAGTAATCCGGATGACCCGCAGTTTGAACATGAAGCCGTGAAAGTACTTCCCCGTCCCCATGTGATGATTTCAAAGCCAGATGAGGGATCAACTAAAATCAATCCCGGATTTGCCGCTTTTAGCCGCGCCAAAAAGGGTCTGCAAGTGGATCCTATGGCTTGGGAGCCTTTCGACAAGATTACTGTTGGCTTCATTGTTTTATGTTGCCTCATCTTCTTTATGGAGATGCTGACAATGCCTTCCGTGACTATGATTCCAAATTATTTACCTAGCACACCTTTGACGTCTTCTCCGGTAGAAAAAAAGCTTTTTTATGATTACCCGCGCGCTTTTGAAATCGTGGATAAATTGGTGAATCTGTACGGCATTAACGCATTGGGAACTCCCCAGGATCTACCGACAGAGGGAAAATATATCCTTGCTGAATTTCATAAGATCCCTTATTGGGAAGGGGGGTATGATCTGCTTGTTCAAGAAATGCAGGGCAAACCAAATCCTCAGCAGTTGCCTCCGTTTATGGAAAAAATTGGCCAGGGTGAGGTGTGGCGCGTGTTTACCCCATGCTTGCTTCATGGTGGGGTCTTACACATTCTGTTCAACATGCTCTGGCTTGTTGTCCTTGGAAAACAGATGGGGCAGCGATTGCGCCCCGGC